>JAEYZV010000609.1 GCA_023427865.1 Acidobacteriota bacterium | reverse complement strand
TGGGTCTGGGAGGCCGGCGCCTGCGAGGCCGGCACCTGCCGCCCCTGCGGGGCCGCCAGCACGAGCACGGTGGACGCGAAAGCCCCGAGGGCCGCGGTCAGGAGGAAGCGGGGAGCTGTCATTGTGTGAAGTTGAATTCCAGGTTCACCGTCAGCGTCGGGTTCGTGTACTCGCGCGGTAGCGGCGGCAGCTTGGTCAGCACCAGGGCCCGTTGCGCCGCCTGATCCAGCAGGAAGTTGCCGCTGCTGCGGGCAACGGCGATCTCGCTGAGCGCGCCGTTCCTGTCGATCTTGAACCGCATGATCGTCGCGCCGCCCGCGCCCTGCTGCTGCCGCCAGTTGCGATGGATGATCTGCAGCATCTCGCCGATGTAGGCGGGGCAGCAGAAGTCGCCGAGGTTTATCTGCCCGCCGGCGCCTCCGCCGCCCGTGGACAGCCCGATGCTGTCGCTGACGACGCCGGTGTCGGCCTTGGCCTGCCCCTCACTCACACGCGCGCCCGTCGTCGGCGTCCGACCCGTTGCCTGGTCGTTCGTAGTTTTCGGGGGCGTGGTCGGCCTGGGCGCCTGTTTCGGTGGAGCCTTGGTGGGCGCGGTCATCTCCGGCGGTTTTGCTGCCGGAGGACGCACCGGCTCGGGCTTCGGCGGAGTGGCCGTCGGCGGCACTGCCTGCTGAACGGGCCGGCCCGACATCGACGTCAACCCGCCGGCGCGCGGGCCCGGCGCGCCGCCGAGGGTGATGGTCATGACGTTGCGCTCTTCGGTGTCGCGCGTGCGCCAGGACGATGGCGACAGCGCGACTGCCGCGATCACGACGATGTGGACGGCCAGCGAGATGACGACCATCCGCTGGAACCCGTCGGGCCCGGTGGACCGCCGCTCCGGAGCAGGTGCCGGGGCGCCAGCCATCGCGTACGAAGGGGCAGGGGTGGCCACGGGTCCGCTATCGCTCCCCTGGAAGCCGAGAGACGAGACCGACCTTCTCGACGCCGGCCGATTTCAACGCATCCATCACCGTCATCGTCTGCTGGACGGTGACTTCGCCGTCCGCGCGCAGGTATACGGCCTTGTCGCTCTTGCCCTGCATCGCCTGCCGCATGCGCTCACCGAGCACGTCGACGCGGATCATCTCGTCGTCGAGCTGCACGCGGCGGTCCTCGCCGAACGAGAGGGGAATGGTCACGAAGATGCGCTCGTTCTCGAGCGTCTGCGATCGCCGCGCCACCGGCAGGTTGACGTCGAGGCCGCGCGTCATCATCGGCGCCGCCACCATGAAGATGATGAGCAGCACCAGCATCACGTCGACGAGAGGGACGACGTTGATCTCGGACAAGGCGGTGGTTGCCACCATCCGACCACGTCGCCCGCGCGCCCCGCCGCCTGTTGCCTGTACCTTGGGCATGGGTCGTGTCCCGGACGCGGCCTAGGTGAAGTTGCGCTCGGAGATGTTGAGGAACTCCAGCGAGAAGTCCTCCATCTGCGACGCGAACCCGCGCACCTTGCTCGTGAAGAAGTTGTAGAAGTAGACCGCCGGGATGGCGGCAAACAGGCCGGCCGCCGTGGCGATGAGCGCCGACGCGATGCCGGGCGCGACCACCGCGAGGTTCGACGAGCCCACCGCGCCAATCGCCTGGAACGCCGTCATGATGCCCCACACCGTACCGAACAGCCCGATGAAGGGCGTGATGCTCGCCGTCGTCGCCAGGAATCCCACGCGCTGCTCGAGTTTCGTGAGCTCGCTGCTGCTGGCGCGCAGGAGTGCGCGATCCACCGCCTCGAGACTCTTGAGCGTTGGACGAGCGCCCGCCGCGGCTGGCTTGTCGCCGGTGGCGCCGCGCAGCTGCGTGTTCAACTCCGTGTAGCCGGCCTGGAACAGCCCCACGAGCGGGCTCTCGCCGAGTGAACGGCAGACCGCCTGCACCTCGGAGAACTTGCTGCTCCGGCGGAACACGTCGAGGAACTGGCGTGTGTGTGCCTCGGCCTTGCGAAACGCCACGGTCTTGTAGAGCACGATGCCCCACGAGACGACCGAGAAGACAACCAGAAGGGCGAGGACGAGCTGCTCGATGAGGCCCGTCTGTGCGACGAGCGAAATGACGTCAGTTGCCGTCCCGGCGGTCTCGGCCGCGGGTCCGGCGAGCTCCTGCAGGGCAAGAGCGCACACCCAGAGCGTCTGCAAACAGGCCTCCGCTATGCATCGTCAGTGCGCCGCTGGGAAGGCGCGAACGTCGAAGCCTACCACGCGCGGAAAATCACGGTCAAATGGGTGATATCGTTGCAGTTCTGGCCCTTCGAGACGATCGTCGGGATCAATCGTCGGTCGCCTGTCAGGTCGACGGGGGGCCGTCGTCTTCACCGCCATGATCCGGTTCCTCAGCATCCGCCAACTGGCGGTCATCGAGTCGCTCGACCTGTCGCTCGACGCCGGACTCACGGTGTTGACCGGCGAGACCGGCGCTGGCAAATCCGTGCTCGTGGAAGGCATCGGCCTGCTCCTCGGCGGCCGCTCGTCGGCCGACATGGTCCGGACCGGCGCGTCCGCCGCCTCGGTGCGGGCCATCATCGCGCCCCCGGAGGGCGAGGAGGTCATCGTCCGCCGCGAGGTCTCGGCCGAGGGCCGCTCCCGCGCGTACATCGACGACGTGCTCGTCACGGCCACGACGATGAGGGAACGGGTGTCGGCATGGGTGGACCTGCATGGCCAGCACGAGCACCAGACGCTGCAGCTGCCCGAGACCCACCTCGATCTGCTCGACCGCGTGGCGGGATTGCTGTCGCGGCGGACGCAGGTGGCCCAGGCCCATGCCGCATACACGGCTGCACGCGACGCGCTGGCCGCCACCCAGATGGACGCCCGCGAGCGCGCCGCGCGCATCGACCTGCTCTCGTTCCAGCTCGGCGAGATCGACAAGGTGCAGCCACTCGAGGGTGAGGACGAGCAGCTGGCGGCGACGCGCCAGGTGCTCTCGAGCGCCGATCGGCTTCAGCGCCTCGGGCAGGAGGCGTACCAGGCACTGTACGAAGACGAGCACGCGGCGCTGCAGGCGTTGTCGACGGTCTGGAAACGCCTGGACGAGCTCGCCGAGGTCGACCAATCGGTGCAGCCGTATGCGGCGATGCGCGACGGCGTCAAGGCCCAGCTCGACGATCTGGCGTTCTTCCTTCGCCAGTACGTGTCCACCATCGAGGCGTCGCCCGAGCGACTCCAGGAGGTCGAGGACCGACTCGCGCTGCTCGAGCGTTTGAAGCGGAAGTACGGGCCCACGCTCGACGAGGTGCTGGCGCACCAACAGGCGCTCCGGGAGCAACTGGCGGCGCTCCAGCAGCCGGAGGGCCAGCTGTCGGCGCTGCAGGCGTCGGCCGACAGCGCTGCCGCGGAATACCTGGAGCAGGCGCGGGCGCTCTCGGCGGCGCGACAATCGGCGGCAGCACCGTTTGCCGCGCGGCTCCGCCGCGAGCTGGCGGAGCTGTCGATGCCGCACGCGGAGGTGAGCTTCCGGTTCCAGGAAGCGGGAGGGGAGGGCGAGTGGAGCGCGTCGGGTATCGACCGGGCCGAACTCCTCCTGTCGGCCAACCCCGGAGAGTCGCCGCGGCCGCTCGCCCGGGTGGCTTCGGGCGGAGAGCTCTCCAGGGTGATGCTCGCGGTGAAGGTGCTCGACGCGCCTGATGCGGTCGGACGTACGCTGATCTTCGACGAGGTCGATGCGGGCATCGGTGGCCGCGTCGCCGACAGCGTCGGCGCACGGCTGCGGACGCTCTCGTCTGCGGCGCAGGTGCTCTGCGTGACGCACCTGCCTCAGGTGGCCGCATACGCGGACGTCCACGTCCACATCAGCAAGCGCGTCACGGGTGGGCGCACGCTGACCAGTGCCGCCGTCCTGAAAGAGGCAATGCGCGTCGAGGAACTGGCTCGCATGATGGCGGGGGAGACGTCTGCGCCCATGCTCGAAGGCGCAAGGACGCTGCTGCAGGCGAAGGCGAAAGGCGAAAGCCGGCGGGGCGAAAGCGAAGCACTGGCAAAAGGCGAAAGCGAAAGTCCCGGTCCCGGGACCGGTCGCAAGGGAAAGACTCGTGGCGCGTAAGTACCTGGTCGAAGCGTACGGCTGTCAGATGAACATGCACGACGGCGAGCGGCTCGCCGGCCTTCTCGAATCGGCCGGATTCGAGGCGACGGCCGACCCGGCCGACGCCGACGTCATCGTGATCAACACGTGCAGCGTGCGCGAGCGGGCCGAGGAGAAGCTGTTCACGCGGCTCGGCGAGTTCCGCGATGCCGCGCGCGCGGCCGGCAACACGCCGGTCATCGCGGTCGCCGGCTGCGTTGCGCAGCAGGAGGGCGCAGCACTGCTGAAGCGTTCCACGCTCGTCGACGTCGTCGTGGGAACGCAGCGCGTGAAGCAGTTGCCAATGCTCGTCACCCGCGTCCTCGACGAGGACACCGGCCCGCAGGTCGACATCAACCCGCACGAGGACGTCTCGTTCCCGCTCGGCATCGCGCGTCGCGCCGACGCCGTGAAGGCGTACGTCAACATCATCGAGGGCTGCAACGAGTTCTGCGCGTTCTGCGTCGTGCCGTACACCCGCGGCC
>JAEYZV010000083.1 GCA_023427865.1 Acidobacteriota bacterium | reverse complement strand
ACCTTCCGCAGATATACTCGGGGCTTATGAAAAAAGCCCTCCTCGTGCTCCTCCTGATGCCGGCACTGCTGTCGGCCCAGGGCGGTCGCGCCAAGAACGTCGTCCTGTTCCTCGCCGATGCCGGTGGCATCTCCACGCAGACGGCGGCAAGCCTCCACGCGCATGGCGCCACCGGCAAGCTGTTCGTCCAGCAGATGCCGCACATCGCGCTCTCCGACACGACCACCGCGTCGCAGATCGTGACTGACTCGGCGGCCGGCATGACCGCAATCGTGACGGGCGTGAAGACGCACAACGGCGTCATCTCGCAGGGTGCCGATACCGTGCGCGGCAAGACCGACGGCACGCCGCTGAAGACCATACTCGAGTATGCCGAGGAACGCGGCCTGGCCACCGGCGTCGTCACCAACGACTCGCTCACCGGTGCGACGCCCGCCTCGACCTACGCGCACAGCAACGACCGTGGCAAGACGTCCCACATCTTTCAGCAAATCTTCACACCCCGCTTCGGCGACGGCGTGGACGTGATGATCGGGCCGGGCCGCGCTGCCATCACCAAGGCGCTCGCCGCCGACGGCCTCGACATGGAGACGCTCGCCGAGAAGGCCGGACGCACCATCCACTCGTCGCTTGCCGACGTGCCGGCCGACGCGCGCCGAGCCATCGTGCTGCTCGAGAACAATAGGTTCGACATCGAGGAGGCCGCCGTCGCCGCGCAGCGCATCCTGTCGAAGAACAAGAAGGGCTACTTCCTGATGGTGGAAGGCGACACGCACACCGACAACATGCGTGCCGGACTCGATCGCATGGTCGCGTTGGACAAGACGATCGCCAGACTGGCCTCGATTGTCGGACGCGACACGCTGCTCGTCTTCACCGCCGATCACTCGTTCGACGTGCAATTGCGTGGCGGGTTGCTCGGTAGCCCGTTCCTGGAGGGACTCGAGGCCGAGGAGGCCAAGGCCCTCGAGGAGAAGCGACGCAACATCCGCATCCCGACCGTGCGGATGGACAATGGTCACACGGGTGAGCCCGTGATGATCGCCGCCAAGGGACCTGGTGCGGAGCGCGTCAAGGGCTACATGCAGAACACCGACGTGTTCCACGTGATGATGCGCGCGTTCGGCTGGAAGGCGGACTGACCAGGACGTCGTCGGCCTTCGTCGTCGGCCTTGGTCGTTCGGCCTCCGGCCTTCGGCACACTGGAGCCGGGAGGGACGCCTCGCCGGGACGTCCGTCTCCGCCGTCACGAGGAGCATCCACGATGATGCGATTGCTGGTTCGCTGCACGCTCGCGCTCGCCATGGCTGTCGCGCTGGCCGCCCCCGTCACCGGGCAGCCCGACCCGGCGCGCACGGCACGGATGATCGCGGAGCTCGGACTGCGCGAGGCGCCCGCGCCGGTGCGCGCATCCTCGCAGTGGCGCGCGCCGCAGCGCGCCCTCGTGCGAGGACTGACGCCCGAGCTGCGGACGTGGCTCCAGGCCGTGGCACCCGGCGTGGAGTTGGTCGGCGCCGACTCGGTCTCCGAGGCGCAGGCGGCCGCGCCGTCCGTCGACGTCTCCCTCGGCTTCTGCGAGGAAGCAGTGCTCACCGCGGGTAGCCGCATCCGCTGGGTGCAGACCTACAACGCCGGCGTCGAGCGTTGCCTGGCCGGCAACGTCTTCGGAGAGCGAGGCATCCTGCTCACCAACATGCAGCGCATCGCCGGGCCGGTGATGGCCGAGCATGTCATGGCGCTCGTGCTGGCTCACGCACGGGGCCTTCCGGGGTACCTGGCTGCGCAACGCGACGGGCGATGGGCGCGCGCCGGGGGGTTCATGGCAGCTGTCCCGCAGGGTGCCTACGCGCTCACCGGCAAGACGATGCTCGTCGTCGGCTTCGGCGGGATCGGCAGCGAGGTGGCGCGACGCGCGCACGCGTTCGGGATGGACGTGCTCGCGATCCGCAACAGCAAGGCCGACCCGCCCGACTTCGTCGCCCGCATGGGCCTGCCGGGCGATCTCGCCGCCTGGGCGCGCGAGGCCGACATCGTCGTCAACACGCTGCCGCTCACGCCCGACACCCGCGGCATGTTCGACGCGAAGATCTTCGGCGCGATGAAGCGCACGGCGTTCTTCGTCAACGTCGGCCGTGGCGGCACCGTCGTCACCGACGACCTGCTGAAGGCGCTGCAGGACCGCACGATCGCCGGTGCCGGCCTCGACGTGGTCGATCCGGAGCCGCTGCCGTCCGGCCATCCGCTCTGGACGGCGCCCGGATTGATCCTCACGCCGCACGTCTCGGCCGACTCCGACATCGACGACGAGTTCCGCTGGCTGCTGGTCCGCGAGAACCTGCGGCGCTACGTCAACGGCGACAGGATGCTGTCGGTGGTGGACCCGTCGCGCGGCTACTGAGCCCCGGCCGACGCGGTGGGGAAGCGTGCCCTGCCCGAACGGGGCACTTGGATTGCCTCCGCGCCCCGACCGGCAGAGAATTGACATGTCGAGGGGCCGGGGACCGGCCCGGTCGCGATGCTCGCCTCCCGCCTGGTCCGGACGTGCGGGCCTCCGAACACGAAGGACGAGGCTATGTCCACAACCGATCCCGCCGCGGCCG
>JAEYZV010000579.1 GCA_023427865.1 Acidobacteriota bacterium | reverse complement strand
ACAACCACACGACTGCTCCTCGCAGCGTCGCTGGTGCTGGCCTGCACGCCGGCAGCTGCGGCTCCGTACACCGGCTTCGTCGTCCTTGGAGACAGCCTCTCCGACACAGGCAACCTGACGGCGATCGTGAGCCAGGCAACCGGCGGGGCGCTGACCGTGCCGGTGCCGCCATACGCGCCCGGACGTGCCAGCAACGGCCCGGTGACTCCGGAGATCGTTGCGGCGCTGCTCGGCCTCCCTGCGCCGCTTCCCGCCGCGCTGCCAGGCGGCAGCAACTATGCCGTGATTGGCGCGGCGACCGGCCCGGTGCCGCTGCCCCTGCCTGGCGATCCCGCCAACACGGCTGACAACGTCGCGGAACTGATGGGGCTGCCGCTGCCTTCGCCGACGGGCATCCGTAATGCGCAACTTCCGTCGTACCTGTCGTCGCTCCAGGCACCGATCGACCCCCAGGTGCTGTTCATGATCTGGGGCGGGTCCAACGATCTGTTCATCGATCCGACGCCGGGCACCGCCATGGCGGCGGCCGGCAACGTCGTCGCGGTCGTCGACGCGCTCTACGGGTTCGGGGCGCGGCACTTCCTCGTCCCGAATCTTCCGAACCTCGGGCTCACGCCGGCCGCAGGCGCGAATGCGCCGGTCTTCGACGCGTTGACGCAGGTGTTCAACACCGAGCTCGGCGGGCAACTGGCGTCGCGTGCACACCTGTCGGGGCTGCGTCTCACGCTGTTCGACACCTACGCGTACTACAGCGGCATTCTCGCCAATCCCGGCGCGGCGGGCTTCACCAACGTGACGGACGCGTGCGTGGCTGGCAACGTGTTGCTCGCACAGCAGCTCTGCGGCCAGGAGGACGAGGCTTCGTTCCTGTTCTGGGACAGCACGCACCCGACGACGGCGGCACATCAGCAGCTGGCGGGGCAGATGGTGGCTGCGCTGCAGGCACCGGAGGACGTGGCAGAGCCCGGCACGCTGACGCTGGCAGCGCTTGGCGTCGCGGTGGCGGCCTGGCGTCGCCGTCGCGCCGCGTGAGTTGCGGCACAATGCCACCCCATGCCGTACGTCAACGTGCAGATTACCCGTGGCGCGACCCGTGAGCAGAAGGCAGAGATCATTGCCGACATCACCGAGTCCCTCGGACGCGTCCTCGGCAAGCGGCCGGAACACACGCACGTGGTGATCCAGGAGATCGCCGAGGAGGACTGGGGCTTCGGCGGCCTGCCCACCGACGTCTGGCGACAGCGCAAGGCCGGAGGCAGCGCATGACGCGTCCACACATCGGCGCCCTCCCGGCGCTCATCCTCCTGCTCGCGGCCGCTGGTGCGGCGCAGGGGCAGCCAGCCCCGGTCGGCCAGCCAGCCGCGTCGGCGCCGGGCGCGCCTTCCGGCGCGCCCGCCTACGAGAGCCGCCTCGAGATCGTCGACATCCGCACTGGCGCGCGCCATGTCGTGCACCGTGCCAACGTGCGCTTCGAGGCGCCGAACTGGTCGCGCGATGGCGGCCACCTCCTGATCAACCAGCAGCGCGCGCTCTACCGCGTACCTGTCGCGGGCGGCACGCCAACCCGGCTCGACGTCGCTGCCGTCCAAGGCTGCAACAACGACCATGGGTACTCGCCCGATGGTTCGCTGCTCGCCATCAGCTGTCGTCCGTCGTCCACGGTGTATGTCGTACCCGCCGAGGGCGGCACACCGCGCCTGCTGACGCCTCTGACGCCCTCGTACTGGCACGGATGGTCGCCGGACGGGCGGACGCTCGCCTACGTCGGGCAGCGCGACGGGGAGTTCGACATCTACACGATGCCGGTCGACGGCGGACCCGAGACGCGGCTCACGACCGCCAGGGGCCTCGATGACGGGCCCGACTACACGCCGGACGGGCGATGGATCTACTTCAACTCGGACAGGACCGGTGCGATGCGCATCTGGCGGATGCGCCCCGATGGGTCGGCGCAGGAGCAGGTCACGTCCGATCCGCAGTACGGCGACTGGTTCCCGCACCCCTCGCCCGACGGCAAGTGGCTCGTGTGGGTGTCGTTCGATGCGACCGTGGACGGCCATCCGGCGCACAAGGACGTCGTGCTCCGGCTGCTTTCGCTCGAGGACCCGAACGCAGTGCCGGCGGTGCTCTTCCCGCTGTTCGGCGGCCAGGGCACCCTCAACGTGCCCTCGTGGTCGCCCGACAGCACCCGGTTCGCCTTCGTGTCATACGCGCCGGTTCGGTGACCGGCGGGCATTTTGACAAGGGCCGCCGCCACGAGCGACGATCTCGGGATGGCTGTGGCGCCGGCGTCCTCGCAGATCTCCTTCGACAAGTCCCTGATAAAGGTCGTGCTGCTCGAGAACGTCCACCGGAGCGCCGTCGAGGCGCTGCGGGCCGACGGCTACGGTAACGTCCACCAGCACGCGCGGGCGCTCGAGGGGGACGCGCTGAAGGAGGCGATCGCCGACGCGCATATCCTGGGAATCCGCTCGCGCACGCAGCTCACCGCCGACGTGCTCGCCGCGGCTCCAAAGCTGATGGCCGTGGGCGCGTTCTGCATCGGCACCAACCAGATCGACCTGCGTGCGGCCGAGACGCTCGGCGTGCCGGTGTTCAACGCGCCGTTCTCCAACACACGCAGTGTCGCGGAACTCGTCGTGGCCGAGATCGTGATGTTGCTGCGCGGCGTGCCGCGCCGCAACGCGCGGGCGCACCGCGGCGAATGGGACAAGTCGCCGGCCGGCTCTTTCGAGGTGCGCGGCAAGACGCTCGGCATCGTCGGCTACGGCCACATCGGCACCCAGGTCGGCGTGCTGGCCGAAGCGCTCGGCATGCGCGTCATCTACTACGACATCGTCACGAAGCTCGCGTTGGGCAACGCGCAGCCCGTGCGGTCGCTGGACGCGCTGCTGGGCGCCGCGGACGTCGTGACGCTGCACGTGCCCGAGACGCCGCACACGCAGGGGCTGATCTCGGCGCCGCAGCTGCAGGTGATGAAGCCGGGCGCGCACCTGATCAACGCCTCGCGTGGGACGGTCGTGGACATCGAGGCTCTCGCGATTTCGCTGCGCGACGGGCACCTCGGCGGCGCCGCGCTCGACGTGTTTCCGCACGAGCCCGAGTCCAACGCGCAGGAGTTCGTATCGCCGCTGCGCGGTCTCGACAACGTGCTGCTGACGCCGCACATCGGCGGCAGCACCGCGGAAGCGCAGGAAGCGATCGGGCTCGAGGTCGCCGAGAAGCTGCTGACCTACAGCAACAACGGCTCGACGCTGTCGGCGGTGAACTTCCCGGAAGTCGCGCTGCCCGGGCATCCCGGAAAGCACCGGTTGCTGCACATCCATCACAACCGGCCGGGCATGCTGTCGCGCGTCAACGAGGTGTTCTCGGGACATCGCGTCAACGTGGCCGCACAGTACCTGCAGACGAACCCGCGCATCGGCTACGTCGTGATCGACGTGGACGCCGATCCCGACGCCGACACGCCGGGGCTGCGCCGCGAGCTCGCAGCGCTCGACGGCACCATACGGGCGAGACTGCTGTACTGACGCTCGCCGCCGCGTGTGTCCGCGGGCGCCTTCCGCCCCTACCGTTTGCCCGGGCCGGCGTGCGTGGCGTAGTGGCTGTGACAGTCGCCGCAGGTGACGAGCATGCGGCCATACAACTCC
>JAEYZV010000333.1 GCA_023427865.1 Acidobacteriota bacterium | reverse complement strand
TCCCAGTGCGTGACGACGTCCGGGCGTTCGCCGTGGATGTCGAGCCAGGTGAGCGCGTCGCGGAAGGGGCCGCGGTGCATGAGGGCCTTCTGCACGCGGACCGGCGCGTCGACGTCGAGTAGCCGCTTCTGCAACGCCAGCAGGTGACGCAGTCGCTCGATGTCCTTGCGGGCGACCTGCATCTGCCCGAGCATCGTCGGCGCCTCGCGTTCCCAGTCGTCGTCGTAGCGATAGCGGTGCCCTTCGTCGCGCAGCAAACCGAGTGGCAGCAACAGGGTGCCGGCGAGGATCGGGTTCGTCAGCGTCTCGGGCGCGTCCTCGAAGCGACGACGGTAGTGATCCACGGCTTCGAACGCCTCGGTGAGCTGCCCCTCGTCGTTGAGCAGCTCGGGCGACATGTACTCGAGCAGGCCGCTGTCGGCGAGGTTGTCGAAGCAGGAGCGCGCGTGTCCGCTGCGCAGGATCTTGTAGTACTCCTCGAGCAGGCGTGCCGAGGAGGCTTGCGCCATGAGCGGCGCCTTGCGTTCGATCGCCGCCAGCACGTCGCGGTCGACGTCGAAGTCGAGCCGTGCCGCCAGGACGAGCGCGCGCAGCATGCGGACCGGGTCTTCCACGAAGCGGACGTCCGGGTCGCCGATGCAGCGGATGACGCGTGCCTCGAGATCCTTCAGGCCGCCCGTGTAGTCGATGATCGAGAACGAGCCGATGTCGTAGAACAGGGCGTTGACCGAGAAGTCGCGCCGGAACGCGTCCTCCTCGGGCGTGCCGTACTCGTTGTCGCGGAGGATCGGCCTGTCGATGGACTCGGCGGTGACCTCCGCGCTCGGGCCGGCGACGACCGGCAGCGCGGAGTCGTCGGGATGGTCCGGGCGGAAGTGCTGTTCCTGCGGTTCGTGTGTCCCGGTCACCTGGCGACGGAACGTCGCGACCTCGATGGTCTTGGGTCCGAAGCGGACGTGCGCGAGGCGGAAGCGCCGGCCGATGATCCAGCAGTTGCGGAACAGGCGCTTGACCTCGTGGGGGTGCGCACTCGTCCCGATGTCGAAGTCCTTTGGACGACGGCCGAGGAGCAGATCGCGTACGCTGCCGCCTACGAGGTAGGCCTCGAAACCGGAGGCATGGAGGCGGTACAGGACACGAAGCGCATCCGGATCGATGTCCTGACGCGAGAGGCCATGTTCGCTCCTCGGAACGACGACTGGAGTGACCACGTTGTGGGAGTATAGCAAGGCGCCGCGGCCCGATGATTGGAAGTGTTTGACATGAAAGCACTTAGTGCATTCGCTGGCGCCGTCGGGTGCGCGGTCGTGCTCTTTGGGGGCCCCGCGACGTCGGTCGCGCAGCCCGCGACGACGACTGCCGACCCCATGGTCCGCGCCCGGCAGCGCTACAACGCCGGGGAGTACGACGCGGCCATCGAGGCGGCCAGGGACGCGGCGTCGCGGCCGGCGACGCGAAGCGAGGCGAACCTGTTGCTCGGCCGTGCGCTGCTCGAGCGCCATCGGGCGAGCCGCACGCCCGAGGACCTGTCTGCTGGCCGTCAGGCGCTTGCCGCCGTGGATGCCGGGGCGCTCGACGACCGGGGGCGTGTCGATCTCGTGGTGGGGCTCGGCGAAGCGCTCTACCTGGACGGCGAGTACGGCGCTGCAGCCGGGTTGCTCGAACCCGTGCTCGAGCAGATGGGGTTGCTGCCGGCGCCCGGCCGCGAGCAGGTCCTCGACTGGTGGGCCACGGCGATGGACCGCTACGCCCAGCCGCGTCCGCCCGAGGAACGCGGCGCCGTGTACGACAGGGTCACGACGCGCATGCGGGCGCATCTCGGCCGATACGCCGATTCGGCGGCGGCGTCCTATTGGTTGCCTGCCGCCGCGCTTGCACGGGGCGACCTCGACGTGGCGTGGGACCTGGCGCTGGCCGGCTGGGTGCGCGCACTGCTCGCCCACGACAAGGGCGCGGCGCTGCGTGCCGACCTCGATCGCCTCGTGACGGAGGCGCTGATCCCCGAGCGGGTGAAGCGCCTCCCCGACGACGACGATTCGACGAGCGCCACCGAGAGGTTCACCGCCGAGTGGGAAGAAGCCAAGTCGCAATGGAAGTGAGCGCGGCGGGGTAGGCGCCCTGCGGTCACGCTTTCGCGTGGTTCCAGGTCCTGCCGATACCGACGTCCACGTCGAGCGGCACGTCGAGGCTGACGGCGTGCTCCATGTGGTGTTTCACGAGCGCGGCCGCCGCGTCGGCGCGCGCCTCTGGCACCTCGAACAGCAACTCGTCGTGCACGGTGAGGATCATGCGCAGGCCCGGTACGGTGGGCAGCGCCGCGTGCAGGTCGATCATGGCGCGCTTGAGGATGTCGGCGGCCGTGCCCTGAATCGGCAGGTTCACGGTCACGCGCTCGGCGGCCGACCGGATCTGCCCGTTGCGGCTCCTGAGCTCCGGCACGCGGCGGCGCCGGCCGAAGAGCGTGCTCACGACGCCGGTGTCGCGGGCGTTGGCGATCGTCTCGTCGATGAACTGCCGGACCGACGGGTAACCGGCGAAGTACGCGTCGATGAACGCCTGCGCTGCCTGCTGCGTGACGCCGATGTCCTTGGCGAGCGTGAACGCCGTCTTGCCGTACAACAGGGCGTAGTTGATGATCTTCGCGCGCCGGCGCAGTTCGTGGGCGCCCAGCCCGCTGTCGGTGCCGAAGACGCGGGCCGACGTCTGGTCGTGGATGTCGTCGCCGCGACGGAAGGCGTCGATCAGGCTCTGCTCCTGCGCCATGTGCGCGAGCACGCGCAGCTCGATCTGCGAGTAGTCGGCCGAGATCAGGACGTGGCCGGGCTCGGCGACGAACGCGCCGCGGATCTCGCGGCCCAGTTCGGTCCGGATGGGGATGTTCTGGAGGTTCGGGTCGCTGCTGCTCAGGCGTCCTGTCGCCGCCACGGCCTGGTTGAACGTCGTGTGCACGCGGCCGGTCTGCGGGTGCACGAGCAGCGGCAGCGCGTCGACGTAGGTGCCCTTCAACTTCTGCATCGCGCGCCAGTCGAGGATCTCGCGGCAGATGTCGTGACTGAGCGCGAGTTCCTCGAGCACCTCGGCGGCGGTCGAGGCGGTGCGTTGCGCGCCGGTACGCTTCAGGACCGGCAGCTGCATCTTGTCGAACAACACCTCGGCGAGCTGTTTCGGCGAGTTGATGTTGAACGTCGTGCCCGCCATGTCGTAGATGCGCGACGACATCGCGTCGAGCTCGGTGTCCATGCGCACGGAGAGCGACGCGAGCAGCTGCGTGTCCACGCGGATGCCGGCCTGCTCGATGGCGACCAGTGCCGGCAGCAGCGCCAGCTCGAAATCCTCGTAGATGCCGGTGAGTCCCTCGGCGTCGAGCGTCGCACGCAGATCCGTCGTGAGCTGCATCGCGAGGTCCGCGCGCTCGCACGCCCACGTGGTCATCGCCTCGACGGCCACCTGCGACACGGGCAGCGCCTTGACGCCCTTGCCGCGCAGCACCTCGCTCTCCATCGCCTTGTAGCCGAGGCGTTCGAGCGCGAGCGGCTCGAGCGCGTGTCCGGACGCCGCGGCGTCGTGCACGTAGCTGGCCAGCATCACGTCGTCGCGGATACCGGCAAGCGTGATACCGTGACGCGCCAGCACGAGCGTGACGGCCTTCATGTCGTGCCCGGTCTTGCCGATCGAGGCATCTCCGAGCAGGGGCCCGACCACCTCGCGCAGCCCCTGCCCGGCGACGTTCGGGCAGGCGTCGAGCGACGTGTGTCCGAGCGGGATGTACGTCGCCCGGCCGTCACCCGTGCCGATCGCCACGCCCACGAGGCTTGCCTGCAGCGCGGGCTTCTCGTCGGTGATCACGGTCACCGCGCAGAGGCCGACGTCGCGGACGTGCGCGGCGACCTCCTTCAGGTCCTCGATGTCTCCGCACGTGCTGTACGTCCGCACGACGTCCTTCGCGGTGGGCGCGAACGCCGTCACGAGCGACTTGAACCCGAGTCGGCTGAACAGCTCGTAGCAGCGCTTCTGATCGGGACCGACGTAGCGCAGCGCCTCGGCGTCGAACGGCACGGGCACGTCGCAGTGCAGCCGGACCATCTCGCGCGAGCGCCGCGCGTCGTCGGCGTGCGCGAGCAGGGCCTCGCGGTAGCGCTTCTGCGGGATCGTCGCTGCGGCGGCGAGCAGCGCCTCGAGCGATCCGTGCTGCGCGATCAGGTCACGCGCGCCCTTCTCGCCGATGCCGGGCACGCCCTTGACGTTGTCGATCGCGTCGCCCATCAGCGCGAGCACGTCCACGACCTGATCGGGACGGACGCCGAACTTCTCCTGCACGCCCGCGGCGTCGAACCACGCGCCCTCGTCGCGCGGGTTGTAGACGCGGACGCGGCCGTCCACCATCTGGAAGAAGTCCTTGTCGCCCGTGACGATGGCGGCATCGAAGCCGTGCTCCACGCCACGCGTGGCGAGCGTCGCAATCACGTCGTCGGCTTCGTAGTCGGTGTGGGTCAGGACCGGAACGCCGAGCGCTTCGCACGCCTCGTGCACGAGCGGCACCTGCTCGACGAGGTCCGGCGGCATCGGCGCGCGGTTGGCCTTGTAGTCGGCCTGCAGCGCCGACCGGAAGGTCGGACCGGCGAGGTCGAACGCCGTGGCGATGTAGGCCGGTTCGTGATCGGCGATCAGCTTGCGCAGCATCGTCACGAACCCGTAGATCGCGTTGGTGGACCTGCCGTCCGGCCCGGTCAGCCCGCGGATCGCGTGATACGCGCGGTACATCTGGTTGTAGCCGTCGACGAGGAACAGGAGGGGGCGTTCAGGCACGGGGGCAGGAATCCGAAGGGTACACTAGGATGCCATGTCGTTGTCGCCCCGTCAGGCACTCGCGCTGACGGCCCTCGCCCTGCTGTTCATCGCCTCCTGTGCGCGGCCCTTCGGCCGGCAGTACGAGTACGAAGAAGAGGTCTACATCGACCTCGATGGATCGGCCACGGTCATCGTCAACACGTCGCTGGCGGCGCTTGCCGCCCTGCACGGCCTCGACGTGCCGCTCGACGCGTCCGCGCCGGTCGACCGCGATGCGATCCGGGAGCTGTACGCCTCGCCGATCACCGAGGTGACGCGGGTGAGCCGGCCGTGGCGTCGTGACGGGCGTCGGTTCGTGCAGGTGCGTCTCGAGGTCAGCGACGTGCGGCGGTTGCCGTCGCTGGCGCCGTTTGCGTGGGCGCACTACTCGTTCGCGCCGGTGGGAGAGGAACTGCGGTTTCAGCAGGAACTGCGCATGCCGACCGGTGATCCGGTGGGCGAGGTCGGGTGGGACGGCGACGAGATCGTCGCCGTGCGGCTCCACGTCCCGAGCCGCGTGACGTACCACAATGCCCCGAGCCGCCTCGTCGAGCGCGGCAACATCCTGACATGGGAGCAGCCGCTGAAGGCGCGCCTTGCCGGCGAGCCGCTGCAGGTCGACGTACGCTTCGGATCGCAGCGGATCCTCGTGCTGACGGTTGCTCTGTTCTTCGCGGCGATGACCGCTGCGGGCGTGACGCTCGCCGGGCTGATCTGGTGGGTCGTGCGGAAGGGCCGCCAGCGCGCAGCGCGACCCGTGTGATGCGAGGGCGCCCGTGGCCGGGCGCCCTCCGACCATCAGCCCTGCGGCGGCGCCGACTGGCGCTGTTGCCGCAGCTGCCGACGCTGTTCCATCTGCTGCCGGCGCTGCTGGGCGCGGTTCTGGCGGTCGGCCGCGATCTTGGCGGCCTCGGCCTGCTGTTCCGCCGTCAGCACTGCGAACACCTCCGCGCGTACCTTCGCGCGCAGCAGGGCCGCCTCGCCGATGGCCGATCCGAGCGCCTGGCTGTGCTGGCCCACGGCGCCCTCGTCGACGTTGCCGGTGGTCGCCTTGCGCAGCGCTTCGAGTGCCGCGTTCGCCCTGGCGTGGACCGCACGCCCTTCCTCGCGGTGCGACTCGAGGATCGTGCGCACCTGCTCACGCTGCCCGTCGCTCAGGTTCAGCGCCGCCAGCGGGAGGTCCGGGTGCATCGCGAGCAGCCCGCCGAGCGGCCCGCCCATCATGCCCCGCTGCGGTCCCGGCCCGCGCTTGCCGACACCTCCGGGCTGCGCCAGGACGGTACCCGCCAGGCCGATTGTTAGCGCCACCGCGCCCGCGACTGCCTTCATGCTCGTGGAAACTCTCATGATCCCCATCCTGTTGACGTGTTCCTTCTGCTGACTTCGCCCTTCGGACTTTCCTTCTGTCTTCTGCCTTCTGACTTCTGCCTTGTTCAATGAGACGCGCCCGCTGTGGTGGGGCGATGGCGCAACTGTGAAAAATCCGTGTCGTCGCGGCTGACCCGACGCGTGCCTGACGACCGGAGGTAGCCTGTCATCGATGGCTCACGTGCTGGTCGTGGACGACGAAGTGCCGATCGGGGAACTCGTATCGCTGCACCTCTCGTTCGAGGGGCACACCAGCGACAGGTTCGTCGATGGCCTGTCGGCGCTCCAGGCGGCACGCACGAGGCCGTACGACCTCTTCATCCTCGACGTCATGCTGCCCGGCCTCGACGGCGTCGCCTTGTGCCGTGCATTGAGGCAGCAGCCGTCCACCCGCCGGGTGCCGATCCTGCTGCTCACGGCCAGGCACGACGAGACCGACAAGGTCCTCGGACTCGACAGCGGGGCCGACGACTACCTCACCAAGCCGTTCGGTGTTCGCGAGCTCATGGCGCGGGTGCGCGCGCTGTTGCGGCGCGCGGAGTCCGAGACGCCGCCCGAGGCCCGCCCGCCCGGCGACGTCATCCGCCGGGGTGGCCTCGAGGTCGACGCCTCGCGCCACCAGGTGACGGTGGATGGCCGGGTCGTGGAGATGACGGCGCACGAGTTCGCCGTCCTCAAGGTGCTGGCCGCCAACCCGGGGATCGTGTTCTCGCGCGAGGCCCTGATCCGGAAGGCCTGGGAACCCGGCACACACGTCACCGAGCGCAGCGTCGACACCATCGTCAAGCGCCTGCGGCAGAAGATCGAAGCCAATCCCGCCGAACCGGAGCGGCTGCTCACCGTGTGGGGCGTGGGCTACAAGTTCCGCGACGCGTGACACCGATGGCGCTGCGTCTTCCCGCCCCACGGTCCCTCTACTGGCGCATCGCGCTTGCGAGCCTCGGGTTGCTGGTGGTCGCATTGATGGTGCAGATGGCGGTGTTGGTCGCCACGCTCACGCGACCGTCGGGGCTGCGCGCCCGCGTGGAGGCGCAGCGGTGGGCGACGCTCGTCGCCGATGCACTGTCGGAGGCGCTCGAGGCCGACCCGGCCACCGACGTCCGCCACCTGTTGCGCGAGATCACCGATCAGGACGTGCCGGCGTTCTTCGTGGCGTCCAATGGCGCCATCACGTCGTCGGGCCGAGTCCCGGTGCCCCCGCCGCTGGCGCGACGTCTCGCCGAGATCACCGACGAATCCGAGAGCGAGCCGGAACGTCCCACCGGCGTTGCGCGCGTGGACGTCCTCGGGCAGTTCGAGGGGCACGTCGTCGTGCTGCCGCGGCGCCGAGGATGGGGCGTGCTCCGCGAACTGGGGCCGTGGACGCTGGCCGGCGCGGCGCTCGCGGCGGTTGCAGTGGCGGCCGGGCTCGCGTGGATCGCGTTCGCGCCCGCGCATCGCCGCTTGCAGGCGCTGGAGCGGGCCGCCACCCGTCTCGGAAGTGGCGATCTCAGCGCGCGCGCGCCCGAGCACGGCGCCGACGAGATCAGCCGCGTCTCGCGCGCCTTCAACCAGACGGCCGACGCCCTCGCGGCGCAGATCCAGCGTGTGCTGTCCGAGCAGGAGGTCCGCCGGCAGCTGATGGCCGACGTCTCACACGAACTGCACACGCCGCTCACGACGATCCGCGGCTACGTCGAGACGCTGCGCATGCGCGATCTCCCGATTGGCGAGGAGGACCGCGCCCGCTACCTCGCGATCGTCGACGATGAGGCCATTCGTCTCGAGCGGCTGATCAACGATCTCCTCGACCTGGCGAAGATGGAGTCGGGCAGTCAGGTGCTCCAGCCGTCCGACGTCGATCTCGCGGCCCTCTGGGCACGGTTGCGGGACCGCCATGCGCCAGCCGCGGCCGCGGCCGGCGTGTCGCTGGTCCTCGAGCCGTCGTCGCTCTCGCTGCGTGCCGACGCCGGACGTCTCGAGCAGGCGCTCTCGAACCTCGTCGCCAACGCGATCCGCTTCACGCCCGCCGGCGGGACCGTACAGGTGCGAGCCGAAGCCACGCGGTCCGGAGTGCGGATCGACGTTGCCGACAGCGGGCCTGGCATCGCTGCCGCCGATCAGGCGAGGGTGTTCGATCGCTTCTACAAGCAGGACGCGTCACGCAGCCGGAGCGGCACCGGCCTGGGCCTGTCGATCGTGCGCGCCATTGCCGAAGCGCACGGCGGCACGGCCGCCGTCAGCAGCACCCCAGGCGAGGGGAGCACGTTTTCGGTGGAAGTGCCGCGTCAAGAGTAAGGAGTACTTCCTCCTTCTTCCTCGTTCTTCTCCTAGAGCTTCTCCAACTCCTCCTGGACTTCAGCGTCGGTGCGAAGGCGGTTCTCCACCGAGAACTCGCCGAAGCCGATCGCGAGCGACTGCGCGAGCATGCGCTCGACGTGGCTGTTCACCGTGCCCTCGAGGCGGACGCGGCCCCGGTCCACGACGATGTGGATGGGCGGGTTGGGCATGGAGGCGTAGTGCCAGAAGCTCGGGTTGCCGTAGATCGCGCGCGCCACCCGCAGCCGCAGTTCGTCGTCGAAGCGCGACGCCGGCAGCACCGTGATCTTGTTGTCCACCCGGCGCACGCCCTCGACACGCTGCACGCGCCGCGTGAGATCGTCGATCTTGTAAGGCATCGTCACGCTCCCGGTGAGCGTCACCACGCCGTTGTCGATGCTCGCGTTCACGCTGTCGAACACCGTGAAGTTGACGTACTGCCGCACCTGCCTGGCCACGTCCTGGAAGACCTGGAAGTCCTTGCGGTCGGTCACGTCCTGTGCCCGCGCCACGCCGGAGAGGGCGATGGCCACGAGTCCGGCGGTGAGCAGTCTCTGGATTCTGACGATCATGGCTTTCAACGCACGGCCCGGGAGCCGCTGGCAGGTCTGCCCGGGAGGAGTCGTGCGTCCTCCGTCGCTTCCTGATTGATCAAAGCGTGTGCCATCACGATCTGCCACCTTCCGGGGGCAGATGGGCCGCGAACGCGCGCGCGAGCGCCCCTGCCGCGACCGGCAGGGTGCCGGCTGTCGCTCCCGAGGGACAGATGGGAGAATGGCCGCCCGATGCCGACGACACATCGCCTGTTCGGCTGGTGGCAGGAGGCGCCGCCCGCGGCGCACCGCGCCCTGTGGGCCGCGGCCCTCGGCTGGATGCTCGACGCGTTCGACGTGATGCTCTACGCGCTCGTGCTCACGGCCGTGATGGCTGACCTGCAGCTCACAAAGCCGGTGGCCGGCCTCATCGGATCGGTCACGCTCGTCGCCTCGGCCGTCGGCGGCGTGCTGTTCGGCCTCCTTGCCGATCGTTACGGACGCACCCGTGCGCTCATGGGCAGCATCCTCGTGTACTCGGTGTTCACGGCCGCCTGCGGCGTCGCGCAGACGGCGCTGCAACTGGCGCTGTTCCGGGTCGGCCTCGGGCTGGGTATGGGCGGGGAGTGGGCGAGCGGCGCGGCGCGCGTCGCCGAGACCTGGCCCGACGCGCACCGCGGCAAGGCCCTGGGCCTGATGCAGAGCGCCTGGGCCGTCGGGTATGCGCTAGCCGCCATCGTCACGAGCGTCGTGCTGCCGGTGTGGGGGTGGCGCGCCGTCTTCTTCGTGGGCATCCTGCCGGCGTTGTTCACCCTCTGGATCCGCCGCGCGGTGCCCGAGCCGGACGTGTGGCGCGCCTCCACGGGTGCGCGCGCCCGAGGCGGGCTTGCCGCCGTGGTCGCGGACGGGCGGGGCGCGATCACGCTGGCGCTCGCGCTGATGAACGCGTGCTGCCTCTTTGCCTGGTGGGGCTTCAACTCGTGGATTCCCGCGTACCTGTCGCTGCCGCAGGAGCAGGGCGGCATCGGGCTCGGCGCCGGCACGATGGCCTGGCTCGTGGTGTGGATGCAGGTCGGGATGTGGTTCGGCTACGTCACGTTCGGCGTCGTTGCCGATGCCTTCGGACGCAAGCGGGTCTACGTCGCGTACCTGCTCGTGGCCGCCGTGCTGATGTTCGCCTACGCGCAGCTGCGGTCGCCGGCCGTGCTGCTCCTGCTCGGTCCGCTCGTGGCGTTCTTCGGGACCGGCTACTTCACGGGATTCGGGGTGGTGTCGGCCGAGGCGTATCCCACGGCGATCCGCGCGACCGCGCAGGGGCTCACCTACAACGTTGGACGCCTGGCGAGCGCTGCCGCGCCGTTCGTTGTCGGCTCGCTTGCCGACACGCGCGGCTTCGACGTCGCCTTCACCGTCACCGCTGCGGCGTTCGTGTGTGCGGCGGCGTGGTGGATGGTGATTCCGGAGACGCGCGGGCGCGGGATCAGAGGAGCAGCAGCGTGAACAACCCGGCGCTGATGAGGAGCACCTGCGCCACCGGGTTCACGTCGATGTGGCCCTGGTGGAGGCTCGGGATCAGGTCCGACATCGCGACGTAGAGGAAGCTGCCCGAGGCGAACGCGATGACGTACGGCAGCACCATCGGCAGCTGGTTGAGCGCCAGGTAGACGAACAGCGCGCCGGCAAGGCCGCCGATGCCCGACAGCAGGTTCAGGGTGAGCGCCTGCATCCGACCGTACCCGGCCTTCAGGAGGATCGCCGCGTCGCCGAGTTCCTGCGGGATCTCGTGCGCCGCGGCGGCCATCGCGGTGGTCACGCCCAGCCATGGCGAGGTGAGCGTCGCGGCGGCGATGATCGCGCCATCCACGAAGGTGTGGAAGGCGTCGCCGATGATCACCAGCTTGGCGGCGCTGCTGTGTACGCGGCACTCGTGCGGATCGTGGCAGTGACGCCACAGCACGAGCTTCTCCAGCATGAAGAACGTGAGGATGCCGAGCAGAAGCGTACCCATGGCCTGCGTCGGCTCGAGGGTTTCGAGGGACTCGGGCAGCAGGTGCAGGAGTGACAGGCCGAGCAGCGTCCCGACCGCGTAGCTCACCAGCCACGCGACGAGCCGTGCGCGGACCGCGTCACCGAACAGGTAGATGACGGAGGCAACGAGGACGCCAAGGAAACTGCCCGCGGCGCTGAGCGCCATCGCAAGGGCGAGGGGGGAGTCGAACACGCCGCACGATCATAGCCGCAGGACGCAGGACGCAGGACGAAGGACGAAGGACGAAGGACCGAGGAACCGAGGACGGCGGACCAGGACGGCGGACCAGGACGAAGGACTGAGGACGGAGGAACGGCGTTCCGAAGGCCGAAGGCCGAACGACGAAGGCCGTCCCTTCGGGCTTACTGCGCGAGGTAGCCGCGCCGGGCGCGCACGACGTGATTGCCGCGCACCTGCACTTCGATGGTGTGCCAGCGCCCGTCTTTGGCACGCGGCGGCACATACCCCAGCGAGTACTGCTGCGAGAGCTCGTCGGCGATGCTCGCCGTGGCCGGATCGAGGTCGTACGCGTTGCGGATCACCTCGGTGCGGCCGCCGCTGTCGTCGGTGATGCCGCGCAGCACGTCGACGTTCACGCGGTCGTTGGCGTTGACGCGGCCGCTCGGCGTCGGGTAGCGCGGGCGCGGCCGGCCCCACGTGCCGCCGCCGGGGAAGGGGAACGGCCACTGCACGCGCGGCTGGCCGGGCCAGGTGCCGCCGGACGAGCGCGTGACCGCGTCGTTGCCATCGATGCCTATCGCGTAAACGAGCACTTCCGTTTCGCGGATGAGCGACTGCAGCGAGTCCGGGTCCGTGTGGCTGTCGGTGTCGTTGCCATCCGAGATCACCACGACGGCCTTCTTCTTGTGGCGCCCGCCCTGCGCCATCGGCACGGCTTCGGCCACGGCGTCGTAGAGGGCGGTGCCGCCGCGCGGCCGGATGCGTGACAGGGCCGCGGCGAGCTGCCGGCGATCCGTCGTCCAGTCACTCACGAGGTCGGTCTGGTCCGAGAAGCCGAGGATGAACACCTCGTCGTCGGGCGCGAGCAGGTCGTAGAGGAAGCGGCCCAGGGCGCGCTCGGCGGCGCGGAACTTTTCGCCCGACATGCTGCCGCTGACGTCGAGCACGATGCCGAGGCTCACCGGCACGCGCTCGCTGCTGAAGTGCGAGATCTGCTGCGGGACGCCGTCCTCGCGGACGCGGAAGTCCTCACGCCGCAGACCCGACACGAAGCGCCCGGAACTGTCGGTGACCGTCGCCGTGACGTTTATCAGCTCGGTGGTGCTGCGGAAGCGGAAGCCGTCCTGCGCGTCCTGCGCGACGACCGGCACCACGGCCAGCATCGCGACGATGGGCGCGAGCGCCGATGAACGAAAGCGGGAGATGACGTGTTGTTTCATTTGTCGTACCCCGATAACACCGTGGTGCCGGCCTCTGCAGCATTGGCGCAGGCGTCGGATTTCGTCCGACGCTCAGCGATCTCCGCCCGCCGGGCTAGGCCCGGCGGCTACACCTTCGAA
>JAEYZV010000499.1 GCA_023427865.1 Acidobacteriota bacterium | reverse complement strand
CGCACAAGCCCGCCGGGCCAGGCCCGGCGGCTACGTATCTGCACGTAGCGACCGGCATCAACGCCGCAGCGCTGAGCGGCCCAATCACCGTCGTTCGTAGGCGTCGGGCCCCGCCCGACGCGCACCTCGACACGCACAAGCCCGCCGGGCCAGGCCCGGCGGCTACGTATCTGCACGTGCGCCCCGCACCGACGCCGCATGCGGTTCATTCGAGCGTGAACAGGGTGACGGGATACGTCGGATCGGGGAGGCGGCCGGCGAAGCGCAGGCCCGGTGTGCGCCGGAGCCGCGCCTCGAACTCGGCGAAATCTGCCGGCGCGTACCGGTCCTCGTGAACCACGATGTACCGCACGCCGCGTGCGCGTAGCGCATCGAGGCTCGCCTCGTTCGGAAAGCGGATCAGCGTGTCGAGCAACTCGAGGTATGCGGGCGGGTAGTAGCCGCTGTAGCCGTTGACGAGCGGGTGACCGTGGAAGCGGGCGAGATAGCTCCACTCCGCGTCGTGGTTCGGCAGCGCCCACGTGCGCGGCACGGGCAGGTCGAGCACCGCGCCAGCGGGCCGACTTCGCAGGTACATGGCGTATACGGGCGGTCGCTGTACCCACGCGTGCAGCGGCCCCACCGCCGACGCGTACTCGACGACCAGCGCGGCGACCATGACGGCGCCGAGCGCGTGCACCCAGGCCCCCCGCGGCACCCGAGCGAGCAGATGCGCGACGCCGTAGGCCGCGAGCACGGCAAGCGCGAGCGCCATCACCATGCCGAAGCGCGCTGGCGCGCGCAGGCCGCGCAGCGGCGGCACGAGGGCGAGCACGATCCGGTAGACGACCGTATGCGTCCCCAGTGCGAGCAGGCCCGACAACGCCAGCATCGTCACGTACATCCACGCTTCGCGCCGACGACGCGCGTACCATGCGCCCGCGAGGGCCAGCGCCGCCGCGACCACACCGGGCATCAGCCGACCCTCGCCGCCGGTCAGTGCCGACGTGGCTCCGTACAAGCGATTCTCCGGTGGCGCCGACACGAAGCCGGCCGGCGTCGCGCTCCAGGTGTCGATCTCCCACGCCGCACGGCCGCCGCCGAGTGCCTCCTGGTTGGCGCGGTAGGGCGCGCTGTACGCCGCGAGCGGCAGGATGCACAGCACGCCGCCGACGGCCAGCGCTCGCACGATCCGGCCAAGACTGGCGCGCTCCTTCAGGAGCAGCAACAACGGCCCGCAGGCGGCAAGCGTCAGCACGAGAAAGATGCCGTAATAGATGCAGCTGAGGAACTGCGCGAGTACGAACACGGCCGTCAGCACGCCGTCACGGATGCGCCCGTGCCACACGGTGCGGTGCAGCGCCCAGCAGGCCAGCGGCATCCACTGCGACCACTGCAGTTCCAGGTGCATCAGGTGCTCGATCCGGTACGGCAGCAGCCCGAAGATCGTCCCGGCAACCAACGCAGGCCAGAACGTGACCTGCCGCTGTCCGGGCCGGACCTGCGCGAGCAGCGAGCGCACCAGCAGGTAGGTGCCGAGCGCCGAGAGCCACGGCCCCGCCAGCAGCAGCACGTTGTAGACCGGGAGCACGGGCACACCGGCGCGGAGCGCGGGCGTGGCGATGAGGCCCTGCAGGAGCACGGCGTCCGAGAACGCGAACGTACGCTCGGCGGGATGGAAGATCGGCGCGTCGAACAGCTGCGCCAGCCTGCCCGGCACCACCTCGGCAATCCACGACAGTCGCCACATGCTGAACAGCGCGTCATGGTGAGCGAGCGTGTGCGTATCCCAGACGGTGACCTGGGGCCACGTCACGACGGCCGTGAGGACGGCGAACAGCATCGCCGCGCCGCACCACTCGCCGAGGTTCGCCAGCGTCGCTCGGGAGGTCAGCCGCATCGCGGGGAGCAGGGTACTATCGTCGCGCATGTCGCCAACCCGTCGAGCATTCCTGAAGCAGTCGCTCGTTGCGCCCCTCGCCACGACAAGTGTCGCCGCACAGGCGCCCGCGACCGCGGCTCGTGCCGCCAGCACGGTCCACAAGCCGCGGCGCCTGCGCCCGGGCAGCGTCGTCGGCGTGATCGATCCCGCATCGGCGACGTGGGACCCGTTCGACGTCGACATCGTCGTCGAGTCGCTGACCGCGCTGGGATTGAAAGCGAAGCTCGGGCAGCACCTCATGGATCGCCATGGCTATCTCGCCGGTCGTGACGAGGATCGCGCCGCAGACGTCATGGCGATGTTCACCGATCCCGAGGTCGATGCCGTCCACGCCCTGCGCGGCGGCTGGGGCTGTGCCCGCCTGCTTCCACATCTCGACTTCGACGTCATTGCACGCAACCCGAAGGTGCTGCTCGGCTACAGCGACATCACCGCGCTCCTGCTGTCCATCCATGCCAAAAGTGGCTTCGTGACGTTTCACGGGATGAACGGCGCCTCGGCGTGGAACAGGTTCAACGTCGACTGGTTCCGCCGCGTGCTGATGCTCGGCGAACCCGTCACCATGACGAACCCACGCCACTCGGGCGACCTGCTGGCCCCCGTCGAGAACCGCATCCGCACCATCACGGCGGGGCGTGCTCGTGGGCGGCTGCTCGGTGGCAACCTGACGGTGCTGACGACGATTGTCGGATCGGGGCTGCTGCCCGACTTCACCGACAGCATCCTGTTCATCGAGGACGTGCAGGAAGCGCCGTACCGCATCGACCGGATGTTCATGCAGCTGAAGCTGGCGGGCATCCTCGGGCAGGTGAAGGCCGTCGTCTGGGGCCGGTGCACCAGGTGCGAGCCGGGCGAAGGCAGCTACGGGTCGCTGACGATCAGCGACATCCTCGATCACTACCTCAAGCCGCTGAACGTGCCTGCATGGGAGGGCGCGCAGATCGGGCACATCGACAGGCAGTTCATCGTCCCGCTCGGCGTGCCCGCCGAGGTGGACGCGGACCGCGGGTCCATCCGACTCCTCGAGCCCGCGGTTGCGTAGGCCCGGGTGCAGCAATGCCACGAACGTTGGCTGTGACAATGCAATTCTGAAATTCTGCAATTGCTGGGTTACGCAATCATCCCCTTCACCTGCTCGCCCACCAGCATCGGGTCGAACGGCTTGAAGATGACGCCGCGGGCGCCGGCCTGCAGGGCTTCCTGCTCGGCGCCGTCGTGCGTTGCGCCCGTGAGGAACACGATCGGCACCTGCTTCCAGGACGGATCGGCCACGAGCTGACGGCACACGTCGATGCCGTCGAGATCCGGAAGGTTCCAGTCGAGCACGAGGGCGTCGTAGGCGTTCGAGCGCGCGGCCTCGAGCGCCTCGCGACCCCCGTCCACGACCGTCACCGTGAAGCCGGCCCGTCGCAGCCCCAGCCGCGCCACCATCGCGATGGATTCGTCGTCGTCTGCAAGGAGGAGGTTCATGACTCGGGGCTCGGGACTCGGGACGGGGGCTTGCGACTGGGGATTGGGGATTGCGATTGGGGATTGGTAACGTGCCACCGTACCGACTGAGCCTGCGAACCCGAATCCCAAATACCGAAGCGCGAGTCCCCAATCCCCAATTTCGAATCCCGGTCAATAGACTTTCAAGTACCGCTGAATCTCCCAGGCACTCACCTGCTGGAGGTACTCGAACCACTCCCGGCGCTTGGCCTCGATGAAGTGCTCGAAGATGTGGTCGCCGAGCGTTTCGCGCATGAGCGCGCTGCGTTCGAGCTGATCCAGCGCGGCATCGAGGTTGTGCGGCAACTCGTCGATGCGCAGTGACCGGCGCTCGCGCTGCGACATCTTGTAGATGTTCTTGCTCACGGGCGCGCCCGGATCGAGATCGTTGTCGATGCCGTCGAGTCCGGCCCGCAGCATCGCCGCGAACGCGAGGTAGGGATTGCACGACGGGTCCGGCATGCGCAACTCGATGCGCGTCGCCTCCGCACGCGTCGTGGGGATGCGGATGAGCGGGCTTCGGTTGCGCTCCGACCAGGCGATGTGCGTCGGCGCCTCGTACCCGGGCACGAGCCGCTTGTACGAGTTCACGAGCGGGTTGGTGATTGCACAGAACGCCTCGGCGTGCTGCAGCAGGCCGCCGATGTAGTTCATGCACGTCCGGCTCAGCTCGAAGGGGCCGTCCGGGTCGTAGAACGCATTCGTGCCGCCGCGCAACAGCGTCTGGTGCGTGTGCATGCCGGACCCGTTCACGCCGAACACCGGCTTTGGCATGAACGTGGCGTGCACGCCGTTGCGGCGCGCCACGTTCTTGACCACGAAGCGGAACGTGCTCACGTTGTCGGCCGCGGTGAGCACGTCGTCGTCGCGAAAATCGATCTCGTGCTGGCCCCACGCGGCCTCGTGGTGTGCGGCCTCCACCTCGAACCCCATCTGCTCGAGCATCAGCACGATCTGCCGGCGGACGTCCTCGCCCTGGTCCATCGGCGTCATGTCGAAGTAGCCACCTGCGTCGTGCGTCTCGGTGGTGGGCTCTTCTTCGCGCATCTGGAAAAGGAAGAACTCCGCCTCCGGCCCGGCCGTCATCGTGAAGCCGCGCTCGCGGGCCTGCTCGACCGCCCGCTTGAGGGTCTGGCGCGGGCAACCTGCGAAAGGACTCCCGTCGGGGTTGGTGATGTCGCAGATGAGCCGCGCCACCTTCTCGCCCGACGGATCCAGCCACGGCAGGATGCGGAACGTCGCGAGGTCCGGCGTCAGGTACATGTCCGCTTCTTCGATCCGGACGAAGCCCTCGATCGACGAGCCGTCGAACATGACCTTGCCATCGAGCGCGGCGGCGAACTGCCGGGCAGGTACCTCGACGTTCTTGATGACGCCGAGGATGTCGGTGAACTGCAGGCGCAGGAACCGGACACTCGCCGCCTCGACCTCGGCGAGGATCTCGCGCTTGCGCGCCTCGAGGGTGGGATCCGGCACTTGTTCGTTCAAAGCGCTCGCTCCATGGCCGTCACAGTGTAATCCGCGACCCCATCAACCTTTCCCATCGAGACCCCGTCTCACGATTCCGGCAGGCACGTCCGCCGCGGCGGCCAGGCAGGGACAGCCGGCCCTACCGTGCGCGCGTGGCGGCGGGGTGGGTAGGGCCCGCTCTCCGAGCGTGGCCTGCGTCGTGACCAGGCCGGCCCTACAGGGCGAGGAGGATTCGAATGCGGAGCAGGTTTTGGCTCGCCACCGCCGCAAGCGTGGCCATCGTCATCACCGGTACCTTCGTCGCGGGTCCGATCGTGCATGGCCAGGCGGAGAAGTCCGCCAAGCCGGCCCCGAGTGACAGGGACACGAAGCCCGATCCCGAAGCGCTGGCGCGAGAGATTGAGGAAGCGGTGAAGGACGCCCTCGAGAGTGCCGGCGTGAGCAATGGACGCCTGAGCGCCGACATGGAGCGTGCGGTGGAGGAAGCGACGCGGAGCGCGCAGGACGTCGTCGGTGACCTCGACGTCCGCGTGCTCGTGGACGAAGCGATGCAAGGGGCGCCGGACGTGGCGATGTTGACCGGCCGACCGAGGATTGGCGCGAGCACGCGCGACGTGACGGCCGAGGAAGCGAAGGCGGCTGGCTTGAACGGCATCAGCGGTGCGCTGGTGACCTCGGTGACGCCTGAATCGGTCGCCGGCAGGGCAGGCCTGCAGGCAAACGACGTCATCGTGTCGGTGGACGGCGAAGCCATCCGCAGCGCTCGACATCTCGCTCGCGTCATTGCGGAGACACCCGAGGGCCGCGCGCTGCAGATTGCGTACGTGCGCGGCACGACGAAGGCCACAGCGACGCTGACGCCGGAGGTACGGAGCCTCACGCTCCGCGGCCGGGACGGGGAGCGGGCCGTCGTGCGGCGGTTCGAACGGCGCATGGGTCCGGACGCCAGGCCCTTCGTCTTCCGCGGCGCGCCCGGGGCTGACGTGCGGGTCCGGGTCGGTCGCGGACGCCTGGGCGTCATGGCCCAGCCGCTCACCGAGCAGCTGGCGACCTACTTCGGGGTGAAGGACGGCCTGCTCGTGACGCAGGTGAGCGAAGGCTCACCGGCGGCGAAGGCCGGGATCAAGGCCGGCGACGTGATCAACGCCGTCAACGGGAAGCCGGTGAAGGACACCGGGGAGATTCTCGAAGCGCTGCAAGGTGTGGAGGACGGCAAGGACGTGGCCGTCGAGATCACCCGCGACCGGAAGCGCCAGTCACTGACCGTCACTTTAGCGACGCGGTCGGGCACGTCGGACAGCCGGACGACCCCGTCACGCCCGCGCTTCACGGCATAGTCCGCCAGTCGAGCGAACCAAGGCACCGTCTCCTCCGTCTACTTGCGACATCGCCGACGTGTCTGGCCACGCACCCGGGGCGCTGGCTGTCGTCCCCCGCTCGACCGGGTACCCAGTGCCCAGAAG
Source organism: Acidobacteriota bacterium (assembly GCA_023427865.1). Lineage (GTDB taxonomy): Bacteria > Acidobacteriota > Vicinamibacteria > Vicinamibacterales > Vicinamibacteraceae > Luteitalea. The sequence continues at coordinate 1,924 of JAEYZV010000499.1, read as the reverse complement.
GAGAACTGTCGTGATGCTCCCCGTCCTCCGGCTCGCCGCTGGCGTCTGCGCACTCTCGATGACGGCGGCCCTGCACGCCGCCACGCCGATCTCGCTGCCGATCGGCGACATCGGCCTGCATGCGGATGACGATCTCGAGTTGCCCGTGCCGCCGCCGCCGCGCGCGAGCAAGCCTGACGTCTCGCAGATGCGCCTCGTCATCAAGCAGCAGCCGATACGGACCGGCTGCGCAAGCGAGGACGAGCGTCGTCAGCTCAACGAGCGACGGCACGTCACCGTGCAGCCAGCCCCCTGGCTCACGAAGCCGGCGTTGTCTCCGTTGGGATGAGCACCGCGAGCTGCGCCGCCACGATCTGCGCAAGGGCGCGCGTGGCGACGGCCGCCTCGCGGCCATGACCGATCTCCGCCGCAAACACGCCGACACATCCCTGGGGAACCAGCAGCGGCACGGCAATCGCGCCCGGCGCGTTCGGCGTGGCATCCACGACCTGCGTCACTGCGTCGCGCCACGCCGCGGCCGTGGCGTTCTCCGCATCCCGCGGCAGGGTCGGAATCCGGCGCAGCGCTTCCTCCGGGTACCCGTAGGTCAAGAGCGGCTTCAACGCTTTCGCACCCGGGTCCGACACCCAGACGATCACGCCTGAGGCATCGAGCAACCGCGCAGCCCGACCGAGTGCATCGCGCAGTTCGTCTGCGTCCTTCACGCGCGCGAGGTCCGTGCACACCCGCGCCGTCGCATCGAGCGCATCGTCACCGACGGTCGAGGTGAGGCCTTGCCGTCGCGATTCCGAGACGGCAGCCGCGGGCGCGTCGGCTGACGGAGCGACGGCCGGACCGGACGCCGTGGTCGTGACCGTTGCCCCGGGAACCGCCGCTGAGGCGGCACGCGTATCCACCTGCGAAGTGCGCGCACTCGGCGTGGCGGGGCGCATCGCATCGGCCCCCGGCGTCGACGATGCGGCAGCGACGCTGTCACTGCGCAGCGGCCGGTCGGCGAGATGAAGCGAGGCTTCGGGGGCGTGGATCTCGACGACCGGTTCCTCTCTCCGCCCGGTCGGCAACAGCAGGAGCGAGACGAGGATGCCGGCACCGGCAGCCGCGCCGGCGATCAGGTACTGCAGGCGCCGATCGTCGTACCCGGTACGCGCCGGGCCGACGAGCGCCGCGTACGTCTCCTCGACGCTGGTCCGGATCACGCCGCTGGTCTTGAGGCCGTCCTCGTACACCGCGTCGGCGGCCATGAGCGTGGTGTCGTTCTCCACGAACCCGCGGATCCTGCGGTCGACGCCCTCGTACACCTTCAACGCGCGATCGGCGGCGTCGAGGGCGTCCACCGCAGCAGGCTGTCCGTCAGCCTGGGTGCGGAGCACGGCAAGCCCCTGCGTGAGCGCCGCGAGGGCTTCGGCAAACTTGGCCTCCCAGAAATCGAGCCCCTGGCCCTCGGCCAGGTATGCCTGCTGCGCGGTCCGCGAGTCGTCGATCGCGTGAAGGATCTGCTCACGCAACGCATCGAGCGACTGCTGTCGCTGCATCGCGTCGAGCCGACGCTGCTCGATGACGTAGAGTTGCCAGCCGGCCGCGCCAACGCCGAGGATCAGCAGGAGGACGAGGACGATCCGGACGGCGGGGCGGGTCATGACCCCGGCACTCCGGGAACCAGGTCGCCACACGGCACATTCGGATGCATGCGGTCGGTACTATAGCACCCGCCTCCGCACGTCCCGGGCCGCATCCGGGCGCGCGCGACGGGGCCCCAGAATGACCGTCGACCTCATCGTGAATCCGGCGTCGGGACCCGCCAGGCGTGCCTTCCCGCGCGCTGCCCGGCTGCGGCTCGTAAGCGAGTTGTTGCGCGCTCACGGAGCCGCGACGATTCGCCCCACGGAGACCTCGGGCGTCGGAGACGGGGCGCGCGCCGCACACG
>JAEYZV010000489.1 GCA_023427865.1 Acidobacteriota bacterium | reverse complement strand
TCTACGCCCTCTCCTGGGTCAGGTAGGGACGGCTGTCCCCAGCCGTTCGTCTGCGCCTTCTCTGCCTGCCTGCCTCAGCCGTCCGGCTTCGCTAACGGTGGGGGCGCGGCCGCGGCACGCCCCCGACGGTCAGCTCGCCTTGCGCAGCTTGCTGTGCCGGTGCCCGTAGGCGAAGTAGACGACCAGCCCCAGCGCGAGCCAGATGAAGAAGCGCTCCCATGTCTGCCAGGGCAGTTCGAGCATCAGGTAGCTGCAGGAGACGATCGCCAGGATTGGCACCAACGGCACCAGCGGCGTGCGGAACGGGCGCGGTGCCGAGGGGTTCGTGCGTCGCAGCACCAGGACGCCCACGGCCACGAGCACGAACGCGAACAGCGTGCCGATGTTGGTGAGCTCGACGATCTCGTCGATGTTGGCGAACCCGGCGATCAGCCCCACGAACAGCCCGGTGATGATCGTCGTGATGTGCGGCGTCTTGTACCTGGGGTGCACCCGCGCCGCCCACTGCGGAAGCAGCCCGTCACGTGCCATCGAGAAGAAGATGCGCGGCTGGCCCAGCTGGAACACGATGAGCACGGACGTCGTGGCAAACACCGCGCCCGCCGAGATGATGCCGGCGGTCCAGTGCATGCCGAGCGACGAGAAGGCGGTGGCCAGCGGCTCCGGCGTGCCCAGTTCCGTCCACGGCACGAGCCCGGTCAGCACGATGGCCACGGCCATGTAGATCACCGTGCACACGACGAGGCTGCCGATCATGCCGATGGGCATGTTGCGCTGCGGATCCTTCGTTTCTTCGGCCGCCGTCGAGACGGCGTCGAAGCCGATGTAGGCGAAGAAGATGATGGCCGCCGCGCTGCTGATCCCCTTGAACCCGTTCGGCGCGAACGGCTGCCAGTGCTCGGGCCGTACGTAGAAGACGCCGACGGCGAGGAAGAACGCGATGATTGCGAGCTTGAGCACCACCATCGCGGTGTTGAAGCCGGCGCTCTCGCGGATGCCGCGGACGAGTACCCAGGTGATCGACATCACCACGAGGAACGCCGGCAGGTTGAACAGGATCGGCACGCCCGCGACACGCGGGGCGGCGAGCAGGGCTTCGGCGTTGCGGATGACGCTGGGCGTGAGATCGGCGAGGCCGCCGCCCGCCGCCTGGTACTCGGCGAGCGCGCGGAACGCCGTGCGGTAGTCGGTGCCGAGCCATCCAGGCCAGGCGACGCCGAACCCGCGCAGCAGTTCCTGGAAGTATCCCGACCACGAGATGGCGACGGCGACGTTGCCGATCGCGTATTCGATGATCAGGTCCCAACCGATGATCCAGGCCACCAGCTCGCCGAGCGTCGCGTACGAGTACGTGTACGCCGAACCCGCCACGGGCACCATGGACGCGAACTCGGCATAGCACAGCGCCGCGAAGCCGCAGGCGATCGCCGTCAGCATGAACGAGATCACGAGCGCCGGTCCGGCGCCGAGGTGATTGGCGCCGCCGGCCGCCGCGCTGCCGACGGTCGAGAAGATGCCCGCACCGATGATGGCGCCGATGCCCAGCGACACCAGCTGGACCGGGCCGAGCGACCGCTCGAGCCGCGGTCCCCCGTGATGGTCGGCGTCACTTGTGAGCTGGTGGAGCGGCTTGACCGCGAAGAGCTGGGACACACGAACTCCCTTGCGTTCGAATCCGGAAAACTCGGCAGCATAAGGTACAACAGGCGGGAAGCGGGGAGCGGGGAGCGGGAAGCGCGGAGTGGAGAACCGGGCAGCGGCGGGACTGCCCCTACGCGGCGTCCCCTCCGCCGCGACCCACGGGCCAACGCCACGGCTCGAAGCCCCGGGCCAACCACGCGGAGTTAGACTAGCGGCCATGTTCCGCGCACTGACGTCGCTGTTGGCGGTGGCCGCGCTGTGCCTCGCCGTTCCCGCGCCGGATCTGCTGGCGCAAGCCAAGGCGGGAGGCACCGGGCCCCAGATCGTCATCGAGACCGAGAAGGGCACCATCGTCATCCAGACGTTCGAGGACAAGGCCCCGAAGACGGTCGCGCACATCGTCGACCTGGTGAAGAAGGACTTCTACAACGCCCAGCGCATCCACCGCGTCGTGAAAGGGCAGCTGGTGCAGTGGGGCGACAAGATGTCGCGCGACATGACCTATCGCGAATGGTGGGGACGCAGCCCCGGTGGCAGCAGCGGCACGCCGATCGGTGTTGCGGAGTTCACGAAGGGCCTCAAGCACAGGGCGGGCAGCGTCTCGATGGCGCACGCCGGCAACCCGGCGCTCGCCGACAGCCAGATCTTCATCTGCCTCGCGCCGATGCCGAGCCTCGACGGCAAGCACGTCATCTTCGGCGAAGTGTCGCAGGGGCTCGACGTCGTACGTAAGCTGGTGGTCACGGATCGGCTCAAGCGCGTCACGGTGAAGTGACACGCGCCGCCTGGAGCTGACCGACGCCCGTCGGGCAAGGCCCGACGGCTACGTCGGTCGGCGCCGCGGCGGTTCGTCGTCGACGCCCGCGCCAATGCGTAGCCGTCGTCCCCTGAGCGACGGTGGACCATCGGGCAAGGCCCGACGGCTACGTACGTCGATGCCCGACGGCTACGTACGTCGATGCCCGCTCAGAACAGGCCGTCGGTCCTGACGATGCCGGCAAGCTGCGGGAAACGATCGATGAAGCTGCGGGGGAAGGCGGCCTGCACCGGATCGCCGAGACGGGCGCGGACCTGCGCTGCGTTTGCCACGGCGTTGCCTGCGAAGTGGTTGTTGGCATAGAGGTACAGCTTCTTGCCCAGCGCGGCGGCCGCTGCGGCCACGTCGACGAACGGCTCGAGCTCCTCGGGCGAGTAGAGGTAGTTGTACCGATCCTCGGACGACTCGTGATCCCACCACTGCGCGGCGTTGCGTCCGTGCAGCCGCACGTAGGCCCACGGGCGGTCGCGCAGTTCCTCCACGAACACGGACGGCGACTGCCACACCGACGAGCGGAACTTCGGCTCGTCGATCAGCACCCAGGCGGCCCGTGCCGCGTCGAGGAGCTCCAGGGTCTCGCGCCGCGCGTCGCTCCAGCTCCGATGCCGCAGTTCGACGGCGAGCGGCAGTCCACCGAGTTGCCTCGTGAGCCACTCGAGGTACGCGACGGCCTCGGGTGTCGCCTTGAAGCTGGCGGGGAACTGGGCGAGCAGCGGACCGAGCCGGCCCGACTCGCGCAGCGGTGCCAGCGCATCGAGCGACTGCCTCAGCCCGGTGTCGTCCGGTTCCGGCACGGGCGGCAGGTCCCTGGTCGAGGGCGAGTGCATCCGCGGATGCGTGAACCGCTGGTGCAGCTTGAGCGCGAACTCGAAACCTGACGGCGTGCGCTCGACCCACCGGCTCGTCATGCGCTGATCCAGGTCGCGGTAGAACGAGGCGTTCACTTCGACCGTGCGGAAGCGGTCGGCGTACCAGGTCAGCTCGTCGGCGCCGCCGCGCGCTTTCGGCGGCGGGTAGACGACTCCCGTCCAGGCGCCCTTCCCTCGCGGGTAGTGCCACCCCGAGGTGCCGACCCGTATCAGCGGCAGGCGCTCGCCCATTGCTACAATTCTGAACGAGGGTCGTCCCGCGGTCATGAGGTTCCCGGCCTCTCCCTGACCATCCGCATACCCGGTGCACAATCCCGAATCCCGAATCCCGAATCCCGAATCCCCAATCCCGAATCCCGTGCTTCCCACTCTCACCATCAACGAGATCTACGCGTCGATCCAGGGCGAATCGACGTTTGCGGGGCAGCCGTGCACCTTCGTGCGCCTGACCGCCTGCGATCTCCGTTGCTCGTGGTGCGACACGGTGTACGCCTTCACCGAGGGACACAAGCAGGCCATCGACGACATAGTGGCCGAGGTACGGCGGTTGGGTGTGCCGCTCGTGGAGCTCACCGGCGGTGAGCCGCTGCTCCAGAAGAACGTCATCCCGCTCATGCAGCGCCTGCTCGCCGAGGGGCATACCGTGCTGCTCGAGACGGGCGGACACGTGCCAATCGCGCACGTCCCGGCTGGCGTGCACCGCATCGTCGACGTCAAGCGCCCCGGCAGCGGCGAGTCCGCGCGCATGCACTGGCCGAACCTCGACATGCTGACGCGCGACGACGAGGTGAAGTTCGTCATCGCCGATCGTGCCGACTTCGACTACGCGCGGGACGTCGTGGTGAAGTACGCCCTTCCGTCACGATGCGCAGCCGTGCACTTCTCACCGGCCTGGGGGCTCGTGGCGCCGGCCGACCTCGCGGCGTGGATCCTCGAGGCGCGTCTGCCGGTGCGGCTGCAGCTGCAACAGCACAAGTACATCTGGGGAGCCACTACACGACGCGTATGACGAGTGCACGTCCTGCGATCCTCCTGCTCAGCGGCGGGCTCGACTCGTACACCGCCGGCG
>JAEYZV010000361.1 GCA_023427865.1 Acidobacteriota bacterium | reverse complement strand
GCGGTAATTGGCCGTCTTGCCCTGCAGCAGCAAGCCGACGCGGAGGATGCGGCCAGCGGCCCACACCATCGCGGCGGTTGCCGCCACGGTGCCGACGAGCGCGATCACGACCTGCCATGCCGGCGGTCCCGGCGGGATGGCGATGCGGAGCAGCATCAGGTACGGCGTCGCGAACGGCACCATGGAGAAGCCGACCGACATGGCGCTGTCGGGGTTCTGTGCCACCTGCAGCCACAGGAACATCGGGAACATCGCGACGATGAGCGCCGGCATCATCATGCCCTGCGCGTCCTTCACCTCACTGCAGGCGGCGCCGATCGCGATGAACATCGCGCCGTACAGCAACACCGCGAGCACGAGGAACAGCACGAACCAGGGCAGCAGGCTCCACTGGATCACGCCGAAGTAGTCGGCCTGCGCGGCCAGCAGCAGGCCGCCGCCGACGTAGATGACGGCGAGGCTGAGCGTGACGGCCACACTCCCGAGCAGCTTGCCGAGCATCAGTTCGAAGGCGCTCACCGATCCGAGCAGCACCTCGCTGATGCGGCTCGTCTTCTCCTCGATGACGCTGTTCAGCAACTGCGGCGCCGAGCTCATGACGAGACCGAACAGCAGGAACATCGCGATGGCCGGCATGGCGAACGCCCGCAACGCGTCCACCTTCTCGGCCGGCGAGATGCGGCCGTCGGCGGCGCGCACCACCAGCCCCTTCCGATCCATCGGCACCGGTTCGAGCAGCCGCCTGGCGACGGCGGGATCCGCGCCGAGGCTGGCCAGACGCCGATCGGCCACCGCGCGGCTGACTTCGCGCCGCAGCCAGTCGGGCAGGGACTGGTAGGTCGGATACTGCGAGAAGTACTGGAGCCGCGGCGATGCGTTGGCGCTCGCCAACACGTCGGCGGGAATCTCCACGAACGCGAACAGTTCGTCGCGGCGCACGCGATCGGAGAGCGCGAGGCGCATGGTGTCCTCGTCGTCGCCCGCCTCGGCGATCTCGGGCACGAAGTGCGGTCCCGTGCGGCGCCCGGAGTCGGCCGTCTCCTCCGCGTTGTGTGCGCGCGCGGCCTCGACGATGGTCGGAGCGATGACGCCGGTGCGATCGACGATCGCGAAGCGGCGCTCCGAGGTGTCGCGTCTGGCGGTGAGCGCCTGCACACCGAACGCGATGCCCATGAGCAGGGGCAGCGCGAGCAGGCCGATGACGAACGCGCGGCTCCGCACCGCCTGCTCGTACTCCGCGACGGCGATGGTCAGCACCTTGCGCATGGCTGCTCACGCCGCGGGAGCGGCGTCCTCTTCCGGCGTCGGCCGGGCGATCTCCACGAAGATGTCGTGCAGCGACGGCCGCGTGATCTCGAAGCGCTGCACCGGCGCACGCGCAACGAGGCGGGCCAGGAACACCTGCGGGTCGATCGACAGACGCACCTGCTGCACGTTGCCGTGGTCGACCACGCCCTGGACGCCGTCGATCTCCTGCAGCACGGCCTGTCCGCCCTGCACGCGCACGTGCACTTCGTCCCGGCCGTACGTGGACTGAATCTCGTCGAGCGATCCGTCGAGCACCTTGCGACCCCGGAAAATCATGAAGATGCGATCGCACATCAGCTCGGCCATCGACATGTCGTGGGTGCTGAAGACGATCGTCGTGCCGCGCCGCTTCAGTTCGAGCACGGCGTCGCGCAGCACGTCGCGGTTGACCGGATCGAGCCCCGAGAACGGCTCGTCGAGGATCACGAGCTCCGGGCGCGCCACGACGGTGGCGATGAACTGCACCTTCTGCGACATGCCCTTGGAGAGCGACTGGATCTTCTTGTCGGCCACGCCGGAAAGCCCGAGGCGTGCGAGCCAGGCATCGGCCTCGCGCTGCACGTCCTCACGCCGTCCGCCCTTCAGTTCCCCGTAATACGTGAGCAGGCGCCGCACGGGCATCTGCTTGTAGAGCCCGCGCTCCTCGGGCAGGTAACCGACGCGGTCGCGTGCCGCCGCGGTGCCGCGATCGCCGAGCACCTCCACGTGCCCGCTGTCGGGCAGCAGGATGTTCATGATCATCCGCAGCGTGGTGGTCTTGCCGGATCCGTTCGGTCCGATGAAGCCGTAGATCGCGCCGTGCGGCACCTGCAGCGACAACGCATCGACGGCCGTCGCCTGGCCGAACCGCTTCGTGACCGATTCGAGGATGATGGCGGCAGGCATGCGGGGATAGAGCGTACCGCGGACGCGCAACCCTGGGCCCCCGGGGCGCTGAAGGCGCGTTCGGGGAACGCGCCCTACCGTCACGCCGTTCGCCGCGCCCGCCCTGTTACCTGTTGGTTCACCTGACCCTGATGTTCCCGATCACGATGCGATCGCCGACCGGGACGAGCGACATCACGAGCGACCGTCGCCGCTGTTCGCCGCCCGGCAGCTGCGTCAGCAGACGCGCCGACGCGTTGAACTCGTCGCTGGTCCGGACGAGCGTCACGTTCTCGAAGACGCACACCAGTTCGCCGCTCGTCCCGAACGCCTGCTGCAGTTCGGCGCGCCACTCGGGGCCCATGTTCGGCCACAGGCGCTGCAGTCCGCCCATGTCGCGCGCGTGATAGGCGCCGCAGAACGACGCGATGGTGGCCCGCGCCTCCTCGTTGGACCATGTCGAGAGGCTCGGCCGCCGTTCCGCCGCCGCACCGGACTCGGTGGCGCCCGGAGCCGTGGCCGGAGCCGTGGCCGGGCCCGTCGTCGTCGGGCTTGCCGCGGGCGGCTCGGTCGCCGGCGCCGCGACCACGTTCGCGCCCGGCGTGCGGCCGTTGTCGGTGAAGGCCTGCAGGAAGTGCACTCGCGCGTCCATGTACGCAGCGGCCGCCGACTTCAGGCGACCGGCCTGTCGTTCCCTGTCTGCCTCCGCCTGTCGCGTCGTCCCGAGCACGTACTGCGGGCTCCTCGTGAGCCGGAGGTCCTCGGCGCCGCGGCGGGCTGCGAGCGTGTTGCGCCGCACCGCCTCCACGATTCGGGCGCGTTCGGCCTGCGCCTCCGACGATGGACGGCCCTGTACCTGATCGATGGCGGTCATCGCGCGGTCGAACGCACCGCGGGCCGTCAGCTGTCGGATCGGCAGCCAGGGATCACGCCCCGACGTGCCGGGCGTTGCCTCGCTGGCGGCGACGCCCGTCGTCGGTGTAGCCGCTGCCGCCGGAGTGTCCGTCCCCGTCGGATCCGTAAGCGCCGCGCTCGTCGTCGTGACCGCTGGCAACGCCGGGCCGCTTGCCGTGGCTGGCGGCTCGGCGGCGGTCGTCGGCCGCGAGGAGGTGACTGTCGGCGTGCCGCTCGACGACGAGCCGGGCGCGACCACGAGCGCGTAGTACGCGCCCCCACCGACGGCGAGCAGCGCGAGAGCCGCGGCGGCAGCGAGGATCGGACCTCGTCGGGTGTCGCTGCTCGTTGCGGCCGCGTCGGCGGGCGCGGCCGGGCGCTGACCGGCCACGCCCGGATCGGCAGGAGCGGCTGCGGGACGCAGCAACAC
>JAEYZV010000272.1 GCA_023427865.1 Acidobacteriota bacterium | reverse complement strand
TGTCGAACTTCGAGTACTTCGAGATGGTGGACGGCGTGTCCGAGGGCGACGAAATCATCGCCTCCGACATGCGCGAGTACGAGAGCACACCAGAGCTACGCGTCCGGTAGGGCGCGTTCCCCGAACGCCGCCGAGTCAGGACGACTTAGACATCGGTCGAAGCCGACCGTCGGACAACGACAACGACGCCCGACAGCCGAACGAGAAAGGCCGAAGGCCGACGGCCGACCGACGAAGGCCGAGGAATAGCCATGATTCATCTCGAACAGATCCAGAAGGTGTACCGCACCGACCGCATCGAAACCGTTGCGCTCGCCGACATCAACCTCGACATCGAGCAGGGCGAGTTCGTCTCGATCATGGGCCCCTCGGGATGCGGCAAGAGCACGCTGCTGAACCTGATGGGGCTGCTCGACGAGCCGAGCGACGGCCGGATCAAGCTGAACGAGCGCTGGGTCGAGTCCTATCGCGATCGCGACCTGGCGAGGACCCGCAATCGCGACATCGGCTTCATCTTCCAGACCTTCCACCTCATTCCGGACCTCAAGGTCGTCGACAACGTGGAGTTGCCGCTGCTCTATCGGCCCGGCAGCACCGGCAAGCAGCGCCGCGAGCTGGCGCTGGAGGCGCTCGACCGCGTCGGGCTCAGCTCGCGCGTCGACCACTTCCCTTCCCAGCTGTCGGGCGGCCAGCAGCAGCGCGTGGCGATCGCGCGGGCGATCGTCGGCAAGCCGATCGTGCTGCTCGCCGACGAGCCCACCGGGAATCTCGACTCCGCGATGGGCGACGAGGTGATGGGCATCCTCGACAAGCTGAATCGGGAGGGCACGACGATCGTCATGGTGACGCACGACCCGCAGAAGGCCGAGCAGACGCACCGCATCGTCCGGCTGTTCGACGGCCGGCAAGTGCAGTAAACCCGAATCCCGAATCCCCAGTCCCGAATCCCGCATCCCGGGAGAGACACACCAATGTTGAAGAACTACCTGAAGCTGGCCTGGAAGGTCCTCCAGCGACGCAAGGTCTTCACCGCCATCAGCCTGTTCGGCACGAGCTTCACGCTCGTCGTGCTGACCGTGGCCGTGGCGCTCTTCGACCATGGGCTTTCGCCGATGGCGCCGGAGGTGAACCTGTCGCGCACGCTCGTCATGGAGCGCGCCCGCATGCAGGGTGGAGACAACACGTGGCAGAGCCCGCCGGGGTACCGCCTGATCGACGAGTTCGCCCGCAACCTGCCGGGCGTCGAGATGATGACGGTCCAGACCGGCGGCTCGTCGGCCACCTCCTTCGTCGAGGGTCGCAAGATCGAATCGACCATCAAGCACACGGACGCCGACTTCTGGCGCCTCTATCAGTTCACGTTCCTCGAGGGATCGCCCTACGTCGCCGCTGACGTCTCCGCGGCACGGCTGGTGGTCGTGATCAACGAGACGAGTCGCGCACGGTTCTTCGGCGGCGCGCCGGCGGTAGGGCGTTACATCGATGCCGACGGCCAGCGCTTCCAGGTCATCGGCGTGATCGCCGACGTGCCGTCGCTGCGGGTGCCGTCGGCCGACCTGTATGCGCCGCTCACGACGCAGAAGTCGAAGGGGTGGGAGCAGGAGTACCTCGGGAACTTCCAGCCCGCGTTCCTGCTGTCACCCGGCACGCGTCCCGAGGACGTGCGCGCCGAGTTCCTGTCCCGCATGGCGTCGTGGAAGCCACCTGCAGGCACGCAATGGAAGACCCTCCAGGCCTCGCTCGAGACGCGGTTCGAACACATGGCCCGGAACTTCTATCCGGGACAGACGGACTTCAGCCGCACCTACGGGAACTTCGGCGTGCTCGTGCTCACGGTGGCCGCGCTGATCTTCATGGCGCTGCCGGCGATCAATCTCGTGAACCTGAACGTCAGCCGCATCATGGAGCGCGCCTCCGAGATCGGCGTGCGCAAGGCCTTCGGCGCCTCGAGCCGGACGCTGGTCGTGCAGTTCGTCGTCGAGAACCTCGCCTTGACGATCATCGGCGGGCTGGCCGGTTTCGTGCTCGCCGGGTTCGTCCTGCGCGCCATCAACCAGAGCGGGCTCATCCCGTACGCGGAGCTGACGCTGAACCCGCGCATCTTCCTGTGGGGTCTCGCTCTCGCGATCGTGTTCGGGCTGTTGTCGGGCGTGTATCCCGCCTGGCGCATGTCGCGCGTCCACCCGGTCGTCGCCCTCAAGGGGACGAGGTAAGCCATGGCTCTGCATCTGCTGAAGCTGATCTGGAACCGCAAGCGCGCGAACTTCCTGATCGTCACCGAGATCCTGCTGTCGTTCCTCGTGCTCGCGGCGGTCACGACCGTTGCCGTGCACTACTGGCGCAACTACCAGGCTCCGCTCGGCTTCACCTACGAGCGCATCTGGGACGTGGTCGTGCGCGTGCCCCGTGGCCTCGAGTCCACGCCCGACGAGGACCGCGAGCGCCTTGCCCGCTTCCAGCGTCTCATCGAGGCGACGCGACAGATGCCCGAAGTCGAAGCGGTCGCGCACGTGCTGATGCCGTCGTTCCGCAACTGGCAGTGGAACAGCGACATCCGCCTGCCCGACGGGCGGCGCGTGGACTTCAACGGCAACCGGGCCGGCGACGAACTCGCTGAAACGGTGTCGATTCCCCTGGTGGACGGGCGGTGGTTCTCGCGCGAGGACGCCGGCCAGAACTGGGACGCCGTCGTGCTCAACGCCGCGATGGCGCGTGAAATCTTCGGCACCGAGCAGGCGTCCGGCCGGACGATGCCGCGGTCCGACGCCCCGCCCAACCCGGGCGATGGCCCGCCGGAGAGACCGCAGCGCGTTGTCGGCGTGATCCAGGACTACCGGCAGTTCGGCGAGTACTCCACACCCGGCAACTACATGTTCGTGCGCAACGACATCGTGTCGGCCGCCAGGGAACCCGAGCCGGACGTCAGGGCCACCACCGTCGCGAACCAGAGCCCTGCGGCCGCGCGCGAACGGGTAGGAGCCGACGTCCCGGGCGCGATCCTCCTGCGCGTCCGCCCGGGCGTGACGGCGGAGTTCGAGGAACGGCTCGTCAAGTCGCTGCAGGCCATGGCGCCCGACTGGGGATTCGTGATGAAGCCCGTGGAATCGGTGCGCACGCAGTACCTGCGCGACAACTACCTGACACCGCTCGTCATCATGGGCATGGTTGCCGGCTTCCTGCTGCTGATGGTGGCCCTCGGCCTCAGCGGCGTGCTGTGGCAGAACGTCACGCAGCGCATCCGGGAACTGGGGCTGCGCCGCGCCAAGGGCGCCGACCGCGCCCGCATCAAGCGGCAGATCTTCATGGAGCTCGCCCTGATGACCGGCATCGCCATCGCCGCCGGCGCCATCGTGCTCGTCCAGTTGCCCATGTTCGGCTGGCTCGGCTCGGTGCCGCCGGGGGTGTACACGTCGAGCCTCGTGCTCTCGGCCGTGCTGCTCTTCGCCCTGACGTCGTTCTGCGGCTGGTATCCGAGCCTGCTCGCCACGCGCATCCCGCCCGCCGAGGCGCTACGCTACGAGTAGATGACGGCAGAGCCGGCCGTCGGCATTCGGCCGTCGGCCTTCGAACCCGACCGTCCGCGATGGACGGGGCCGCGAGCAACCGCGATGTCTACGACGCGTTCAGACACGGCGCCGATTCTGATTGCCGATGACGACGATGCCGTGCGGGCGTCGCTGGCGCTGCTGCTGAAGCAGGCCGGCTACCGCACGCACGCCGTCGGCTCACCGGACGCCGCGATCGCCTGGCTCGGCGAGCACCCGTGCGCGCTGGTGCTGCAGGACATGA
>JAEYZV010000236.1 GCA_023427865.1 Acidobacteriota bacterium | reverse complement strand
GCCTGATGGTCGTAGGCGTCGGGCCTTGCCCGACGCGCGGCCTCAGCGCGCTTGCAGGGCCCGCCGATCGGCGTCCCGCAGCGCCACGAGCACGGCGGTCCCGTCGGCGGCAACACGCATCTCGCCGTAGCGCGCTGCCTCGAACACCTCGCCCGTGCCTTCCTGGAAGTGGAACGCGTCGGTGCCCCCCCGCAGGCGCCCCTGTCGGATCCGATACGTGAGCCGACGCTCGCCACCGGCAAGCGGGCCGCCCTCGTCACGACGCACGAACTCCGCGACGCCGCCCTCGGCAACCCGCACGACGAGCGCGCCGTCGCGCGGCCATGTCGCACCGTTCGGCACGCGCCTCGCGATGGCGTAATCGAGGCGCATGTAGTCGCCCTGCAGCAGTGACCGGGGATCGACCGGCGCGAGCTCCAGCAGCAGCGTGTCGCCGCTGGCGAGCAGCCGCTCCTTCTTCACGACCTCCCAGGCCGGAAGCGCCAGCGACAGGACGAGTCCGACGACGATGAGTGCGCGGGTGATCATCGCGATCCCTCCCATCGAGGTAGGGCGCGTTCCCCGAACGCACCTTCATCACGACCGAAATACCTCGCCGCGGCCAGGCAGATGCCGCCACTCGCGACCAGCAGCGCCGACTTCTGCAGCAGCGTGAGCGACAGGCTGTAGTAGTACCGCCCGAGGAACGCGACGAGGAAGGCCGCGCCGATCGCCGCGAGCCCGACGCGCCGCCGGTCGAAACCGAACACGACGAGCAGGACCGCACCGGGCACACCCGGCGCCGGCAGGGTCACGAGACACAGCGCGAGTGCAGCCACCAGCGCGGCGCTCGGCCCGGGCGCTCCGGGCGTGTTCCCGTGATCCTGCGCGACGCGGACGCAAAGCCAGGCGAGCAGGCCCGCATACAGGAGCGTGAGGGGCCACAACGCGGGCAGCAGCACGCCGACGATCTCCGAGGGCTGCGCCGGGCGCCCGGTCACCCCGTCGATGGTCGCCTGTGCGAGCAGGAGACCGCCCATCGCCACCACGCAGGCCCAGGCGACGGGATCGAGCCGCGCGTGCTCCCGCAGCGCGACCGGGCCGCCGTGCCATGCCGCGACCGGCACCACGGAGACGACGACGGTCACGAGGCCGAGCGCGAAGGGCACCTGCCATTCGAGCGCAATCGCGAGCACGGCCACGACGATCGCCAGCGTCGCCAGGAAGCGGTACACACCTTCCTCGAACGCGACGATCAGCAGCGCAGACGAGGCGATCGTGAGCAGTGCGGCGGCGGTCGTGGAGCCGGTGATCGACGAGAGGCCGCCCACGAGCAGCAACTGGCCGGCGATGACGCAGACGAGCGCCGCCTGACCCGCGAGCGCCCCGGCGCTGCGGGCGCGCAGCCGCACACCGGCGGGCATCAGCACGATTCCGAGCAGCATCGCCGCACCGTCCACGCGTTCCCCGAGAATCGCGGCGATGAGGCCGAGGGACGTGCTCAGGAGGAACAGTGCGCCGACCCATGCCGCCATGCCGACGAGCACCCGCAGGTACCACGGGAGGTGCTCGCGAGCCGCCTGCGCCAGCGCGTCGCGCGCGGGGCCGTGGCCGTCTCCGGAAAGTGCGCCGGCAGCGACGGCCTCGTCGAGGACCGCACGTACGCTCGGGGACGCAATCATGCCGCCTCCCCCTGGGCCTGTCGTCTCAGCCAGGTCACCGCGAGCGTCACCTCCAGGACGATGAGCCCGGTCATCACCATGAGTCCCAGGATCCCGAGGTTCAGCGTCACCATGAGCAGCCGCCCGATCACCGTCGTGACGACGGCCATGACGCTGCCGGCCGCAGCGGTGAGCATGAAGGCGTCTGGGCGCACCAGACGATGGAATACACCGATGAGGACGACCACGAACGAGAGCACCACCAGCGCCACGGCGCCGATGCGTTGATCCCACGACGGATAGGCCAGCACGACGAGGGCGGGCGCCAGCAGCACCAGCAGCGCCACGACGACGAGCAGGCGGGGCGCCCAGGCGTCATCGAGCCACGGCCTCGTGCGCATGCGTTGCGCCTCCCAGGCCATCACCGCGAGCACGTGCACGGCCACGATGCCGAGCAGGAGGGTCACGTCCCAGCCGTCGCGCTCGAGCACCTGCGCGACGTTCAGCACGTACGCCCCGGCCACGAGCGCGATGACGCGCAGCCACGACGGCGTGAAGCGCGCGGCGCGCGTCCACGGCAGGACGAGGAGTGCCCACACCGCGAACAGGCCCCACGGATCCGCACCGGTCTGGTATGCCTGCCCGAACACGGCGAGCAGCGCGCCGACCAGGACGGACGCGGCAAACAGGAAGACCCGTCCCGTGAGTGCGCCAGGGTCGCGGAGCGCGGCGATCGCGCTGCCGGCAATCGCCAGCGCGATGAGCCCCATCTTCGCGAGCCGGCCCATGTCGGCCCAGTTGAACGCGAAGAACGACACGATGCCGGAAAGCAGTAGCCCTGCTCCGAGGAGGAGCAGCGCCGACGCGAGGAAGCGCCGCCACGCCGATGGGTCGGGCGTGCGTGCGGCGATCGCCAGCACGCGGTCGACGGTCGCTGGCGGCGGACGCAGCGGCGCCACCGCCGCCTGCACGCGTTCGAGTGTCGCTGCTCGATCGAGCAGATCCGGCACGGGTCCGTTCACTTGTCCTCGCTCGTTCGTGATGACCATCGGCAAATGCGGACGGCCCCTCGAACGGGATGCGTGGTGTAGAGTGCCCCGACTTCCCTTTCAGGTGTCGAGAGGTTACACACGTGGATCGACGTGACTTCCTGCGAACGACGATGCTGGCGGGGGCGGCGATGACGCTGGCGCCCCGCTCCACGACCGCGGCCGGCGCCCGGATCGACGTCCTCATGGATGAGCCGATCGGGCGCATCGATCCCAACGTCTACGGACACTTCGTCGAACACCTCGGCGGCGTCGTCTACGACGGCATCTGGGTCGGGGAAGACTCGAAGATTGCCAACACCGCGGGAATCCGGCGGGCGCTCGTCGATGCCATGCGGCGGCTGCCTCCGACCGTGATCCGGTGGCCCGGCGGCTGCTTCGCCGACAGTTACGACTGGCGCGATGGCGTCGGGCCGCGCAACGCGAGGCCGCGCCGGACGAACTTCTGGGCCGAAGGCATGACGCAGCGGCCGGACGGCCCCTGGAAGTACGACACCAACCATTTCGGCACGAACGAGTTCGTGCGTTTCGTGCGGCAGTGCAGCGGGGAGCCGTACCTGGCGGCCAACCTGCGGAGCCTGCCGGCGCGCGACTTCTACCAGTGGGTCGAGTACTGCAACTCGCCGCAGGGTTCGACGACGCTTGCCGATCTGCGGGCCGCGGGCGGCGACCCCGAGCCGTTGCGCGTGCGGTTCTGGGGCGTCGGCAACGAGACCTGGGGGTGCGGCGGCAACCTCACCGCGGACGAGTACGCGGTCGAGTACCGCAAGTTCACGGCGTGGGTGCCGCGCTACGGGCACGAACTGTCGTTCATCGGGTCGGGGCCCAATGGGGGCGACTTCGGCTGGACACGCCGCTTCTTCTCGACCCTGACGGCCAAGGGTGAGGGCGCGCTCGGCAGCATGTGGGGCTGGGCGCTGCACCACTACTCCTGGAACGTCAGCCGCGGCGCGACGACGAACTGGGACGAAGGCAAGGGCGACGCGCTCGTCTACACGACCGACGAGTGGTACGAGATGCTGGCGCAGGCCGACATCATGGAATCGCTCATCGCGGGCCACTGGGCGGTGATGGGCGAGATCGATCGCCGCCATCGCGTGAAACTCGTCGTGGACGAATGGGGTACGTGGCACAAGCCGGGCTCGGAGGTGCATCCCTCCCATCACCTCGGGCAGCAGTCCACCATCCGTGACGCACTGGTCGCCGGACTCACGCTCGACACGTTCCATCGCCATGCCGACAAGGTGGTGATGGCCAACATCGCGCAGCTCGTGAACTGCCTGCAGTCGCTGTTCCTCACCGACGGGGACCGTTTCATCACGACGCCGACGTACCACGTGTTCGCGATGTACGCACCGCATGCGGGCGCGCAGGCGCTGCGCACGCAGTTCTCGGCGCCGCGCATCGGCTACGACCGCGTGCGCGACAAGGGCAATCTCGTCGGCCTTGCGGGTTCGGCGTCCGTCAACGGCCGCACGCTGACGCTGACGGTCGTGAACCCGCATGCCACCGAGCCCTGCGACGCGACCATCGCCATCCGCGGCGGACGTGCATCGTCGGCACGTGGGCAGGTGCTGGCGGCCGCCGACATCCACGCGCACAACACGTTCGATCGTCCGGCGGTCGTCGCTCCGGCCGATGCGGCGGTCGCGCTCGGCACCGGCGATGGAATCACGCATCGCTTCCCGCCCGCGTCGGTGACGCGGCTTTCGTTGCAGATGGGGTGAGCTCCGGCCTTCGTCGTTCGGCCGTCGGCCTTCGGAACGCCATCGCCATGCGGGATTCGGGGTTCGGGACGTAGCCGTCGCCCCTCGGGCGACGGGTCTGCCCGTCGGGCAAGGCCCGACGGCTACGAGCCCCACACTGGTCCGGACGGCCAGCACGGGCCCGACGCGACGACCCCCGCAATGCTCGTCCAACGTCGGCACGGCTGCGATACGTAGCCGTCGCCCCACGCTGGTTCCGCTCGCACGACTGCTCGGGGCCGGCTTCACCGTGGAGCGGAACGGGCTCAACCCGCACCTTGACCTTCGGGCGACGGTCTGCCCGTCGGGCAAGGCCCGCCGTCTACGAACCCGCACGCCGGTCCGGCCGTCCCGCCCGGTCCCGGGCGTCCCGCTCCGCCGCCGGCGTGGAGTTGGTTTAGTCTTCCTCGATGCGTCTGAGGCTCGCGTTCGCTCTCGTCGTGACGGGCATGCTTGCGCTTCCATTCGCGCAAGGCACACCGGCATCGCAACCCGCCTCGTCGGCCGCGCCCCGACGACCCAATGTCGTGCTGATCCATGCCGACGACCTCGGGTGGGGTGACCTGTCGTCGTACGGCCAGCAGAGATTCCGCACGCCGAACATCGACCGCCTTGCCGCCGAGGGCACGCGCTTCACGCAGTACTACTCCGGCAGCACCGTGTGCG
>JAEYZV010000232.1 GCA_023427865.1 Acidobacteriota bacterium | reverse complement strand
ACCGGCAGCCGCCTCGCGGCCGATCGCCGGCGGCGTGAGCTTCGGCGCCTTCTCCATCTACGAGATCGATCGCGGCGGCAAGCGTGTGCGCATCGACACGGGCGAGACGGCGCTGATTCAGTTCGCCGTGAACGACATGTCGCCGCAGGCGATCGGCCACGCCGGGCCGCCCGAATGGCACGTGATCGATCACCACGTGATCGTGCAGCCGCCATCGACCGGCGAGCGTGCCGGCTTCCCTCGCTACGACGACATCATCGTCATCACGAAGCGACGCGACCCCCTGTGGACCCCCGTTCCGCTGCTCGAGGCGTGGGAGTTGCAACTGAGGGCATCGAAACACGCGTACGCGGAGGCGCAGCAGGTCGCCGACCGGATGCAGCAGGCACGGGCCGAACACCTGGATCCCGGGAAGAAGGCCGCGCGCGAGGCTGGCTACCGCAAGAACGCCGTGAACATGCCCGATCCTGCCGCGTACCTCGCGCAGATGGCCGAGGTCGAGCGCGTGCGCGACGAGGTCACCGCCGCCGATGTGGCGGCGACGAGCAGCACGATGACGCAGCTGCGCGACGCCACGCGGGAGGTGGCCGCGATCGAAGCCATCATCGCCGGCTTGACAGCCGAGACGCGAGTGGCACCGGCGTGCTGGCTGAAGGACGCGCCGCGCATCGAGCGCCGCTTCCGCAGCGAACCGGACGCACGGTGTCGTGCCCTCGTACGTCCCAACGAGGCGTTCTTCGACCGTTCGCTGCCGCGCAGTGCGCCGCAGTTGCTCCTCATCCAGAACGCGAAACGCTGCCACGAGGATCTGCGCGAATCGGACGTGCTGACCCGGCTGGCTGGAAATTGCGCAGCCAATCGCGCGCTGCTCGACTCGTGGGATCGGCAGGCCGTGCTCGACTGGCTCCGCTGAACGCACCGGTTCTGCGGGGCGCAGGCTGCGGCTACGGCATCGTTCGTGTCGCGCGTCCTGCGTCCACCTCGGCATCCCACGTCGCGAGCAGCGGCCGCAGACGCCGGGCGACGTCGGTGCGCGAGGCGATCAGGTTCTCGCGCTCACCGATGTCGGCCCGCAGATTGAACAGGAACGGGCGACCGTTGTCGATCAGGAGCTTCCAGTCGCCTGAGCGCACCGCTGCCTGCGCGCGCCCCAGCGCGACGCGCCAGAACAGCGTCCGCTCCATCTCGGGGGAGCGGGCTTCGAGGATCGGCAGCAGGTCGATGCCATCGAGACGCGCCGTAGCTGGCAGCGGCGTGCCGGTTGCCGCGAGGATCGTTGCGGTCAGGTCCATCGTCGCACCGACCTGCCCGGACGTCCGGCCGGCAGGGATGCGCCCCGGCCAGCGCACCGCCGTCGGGACACGGATGCCGCCCTCCCACACGCTGCCCTTGTTGTGGAACAGCGGCGCGTTGCGCGAGAGCCACTCGCCGCCGTTGTCGTTGGTGAAGATGACGAGCGTCTGCTCGCGCAGCCCGAGCCTGT
The DNA here is from genome assembly GCA_023427865.1 of Acidobacteriota bacterium. Classification (GTDB taxonomy): domain Bacteria; phylum Acidobacteriota; class Vicinamibacteria; order Vicinamibacterales; family Vicinamibacteraceae; genus Luteitalea. The sequence continues at coordinate 2,005 of JAEYZV010000232.1, read as the reverse complement.
CGATGGCATCCAGGATGCGGCCCACGCCCTGGTCCGCGCGCTCGAGCATCGCCACGTAGTCGGCGCGCGTGCTCGTGTCCTCGTCGAATGGCGTCAGGTGTCGGCCGTTGTCACGGGCGACCGACGGCCGGTCCGGCGGCTGGTACGGCCAGTGCGCGGCGTTGTAGGAGACGTCGAGGAAGAACGGCGTCTGCGCGTTGGCCTCGATGAAGCGCACCGAGCGCTCGGTGATGAGGTCGGTGAGATAGCCGTCGACCTTCAGGGGCTGCCCGTGCTCGAACAGATCGTCGGCGAACGGAGACCCGCCGCCGGCCGTGTGCCGGTAGAAGTCGACGTAACCGCTCTTGAACCCGAAGAAGTATCCGAAGCCGTGTGCTTCCGGCGAGAACTGCGGCTGCCAGCCGAGGTGCCACTTGCCGACCAGGGCCGTGGCGTAGCCGTTGTCCTTCAACAGTTGCGGGAGTGATGCGCCGGTGGGCCGCAGCCCGCGCTCCGCGTCGGCCTTTCCACCAGCGCCGAGCGGGGCCTCGATGGCAAAGCGCTGCTGGTAGCGACCGGTCATCAACGCCGCGCGGGTTGGCGAGCAGGTGGCGCCGTTGGCGTAGAAGTCCGTGAGGCGTACGCCTTCGCGTGCGATGCGGTCGATGTGCGGCGTCTTGACGTCGGGCGCGCCGTAGCTGCCGATGTCGCCATAGCCCACATCGTCGGTGATGATCAGGACGACGTTCGGTGGACGGGAGCCTGGCGGCTGTGCGGCGACGGCCGGTGCCAGGAGGAACGAGACGAACGTCGCGAGCAGGACCGGGCGCCAGCGCATACCGTGCCTCCGTGAAGCATCTCTGTGACCCGCAGCCGCGGCGCCGCCTCATGTGTGCTGCCTGGCAGCCCGGCCGCTTCTCTCGTGGATGCAGTCACTGTAAACCCGGGAGACGCCGAACGGGCGGGACGTGTGTCGCGTCGGGCGGCGTCAGCGGCCTACGTCAGGAGCGCGCCGTGGCGCCAGACCCGCCGCCTACGTCAAGAGCGCGTCGCACCAGGCGGCCTGACGCCTACGTCAGGAGCGCGTCGCGTACGAGACCCGACGCCTACGTGAGGAGTTCGTAGCCGCCGGGCCCTGCCCGGCGGTCACGGGGTTTCAGCTTCGAGGCGTCCGACGTCGATGGCATAGTGGTGACATGACCATCGGATTGATTGGCGCAGGACACATCGGCAGCCAGGTGGCGCGCCTCGCGGTGCGTGCCGGCCACTCCGTCGTCATCAGCAACTCGCGAGGTCCGGAAACACTGACCGACCTCGTCAAGGAGCTCGGCCCGTCGGCCCGCGCCGCCACGCCGGAGGAAGCTGCCGCTGCCGGCGACATCGTCGTGGTGACGGTGCCCCTGAAGAACTATCGCCAGGTGCCCGTCGCACCGCTGGCCGGCAAGGTCGTGGTCGATACCAACAACTACTACCCGCAGCGCGACGGTCACATCCCGGAGCTCGACGAGGAGTCGACAACGACATCGGAACTGCTGCAGGCGCACCTGCCGACCTCGAAGGTGGTCAAGGCCTTCAATCACATCTACGCCGCGCAGTTGACCACCGACGGGACGTCCGCCGGCTCGCCGAACCGCCGCGCGCTCGTGATCGCCGGCGACGACGCCGACGCGAAGGCGACGATGACGAAGCTGCTCGACGAGTTCGGGTTCGATACCGTGGATGCAGGTCCGCTGGCCGAAGGCTGGCGCATCCAGCGCGACACGCCTGGATACGGGCCTCGGCGCAATGCAGAGGACCTGCGTCGCGACCTCGCTGCCGCGAAGCGTTATCGGGACATGTAGGACGGCAACCGGCAACCAGCAACGGGCAACCGGCGGCCACCCGACGAGCACGGTCGTGGTCGGGCGGGGGTAGGATCGGGGCATGCCGGCGCGACCCGACCGGGGCGCGCAGGTGACGACCATCCGGTGGGGCATCATCGGGTGCGGCGACGTGACGGAGGTGAAGAGCGGCCCGGCCTTTGCGA
>JAEYZV010000171.1 GCA_023427865.1 Acidobacteriota bacterium | reverse complement strand
GGATTCTGGTGGGCGTTCGGGGGAAGCGCCTACCGAGCGCGGGACGGTCACGACAGCGCGAGTGGCGTGAGGGCGCCCGTGCCCGGGTGAAGTTGCAGATGCCGGGTCGCGACGCGGCGCGCGAACTCGCGATCCTGGCTACACGCCAGCATGGTCAATGTCCGCGTCTCCACCACCCGGCGCACATCGTCGGCAAACGCCGGACGGTCGGCGGCATCGAGGGCGGCCGTCGGGTGCTCGAGCAACAGCAGCTGCGGCGACAACGCGATGGAGCGCGCCAGGTGGATCCGCATCCGCACGGGCGGCGGCGCCTTGTGCGCGAGCGTCCCGAACCACTCCTCGCCGATGCCCGCTTCGATCGCCAGGGCCTCGACCTCCGGCACGCTCGACTCGGGCAGCGGATCGATGTCGAGGGTGAGCGGCATCGCGACGTTCTGCCGCACGCTCATGCCCTCGAGCAGGACCGCACGTGCGGTGACGATGCCGAACCGATCGAGGGAGGAGAGCCACTGCTCCCCGTCGGTGATGGCGCGGGTCGGCGTGCCGAACGTCTCGACCTCGCCCTGATCCGGCAGCGTGGCACCGTTGACGAGATTGGTGACGACCTCGGCGCCGATGACGTCGATGCCGCTGAGCACGACACGATCGCCCGCGGGGATGGTGAGGTCGAGGAGGCGCAGCGGGCGCAGCCCCCGGTAGTCCTTGATGACACCGCGGCACCGCACCACGGGGGGCGGCGAGGTCACGCGCGCGCCCCGGCCCCGCCCTTGTCCCTGCGCGTGATGAGACGGTACTCGCGGATCAGCATCTCGAGGTGGTCGCGCTCCTCGTCGGCAAACTGCAGGAAGATGCGCTTGCCCTCGGAGTCCTCGAACTTCTCGCCGTACTTCTTGAAGAACTTGTGCGAGCCGCGTTCGCACTTGATGCCGAGCATCAGCGCGCCGAGATCGCTCGTGACGTTGCGCAGCGCGTCGACGCCGGCCGAGAAGAGGCCGTTGGCGGCGGCCCCCTTGAAGAAGAGGAACTGCGGCTGGTCCTCGATCCCCGGCTCCTGTTCGAGCAACTGCTGGTATCGGCGCTCGAGCCGATCGAGGTGATCGTCCTCGTCGGTCGAGAGGCGCTCGAAGATCGCGCGGGCCCGAGCGTCCTGCGTCATCGCCGCGGCGCGCGTGTAGAACTCACGGCCGGACTTCTCGGTGGCGATGGCCACCCGCAACGCGTCGCGCGCAAAGAGCGCTTCGGCCGAGTAGTGGCTGGTGGTGTCGCGCTCGCCGGTGCTGCATTCGTGACAGGTGCCGTACAGCTGCACCACCGCCTGGCTGACATCGAACCGGCGCGCGTCGGCAATCTCCTCGATCAACTGCTCGATGTCGGAGCTCAGGAACTCCATCTGCTTGTTGCAGTTCTTGCAGAACAGATGGAAATGCCGGGGATGGCGGTAGCTGTGCTCGAAGCGGAAGCGCCCTTCGCCGAAGTCCACCTTCCGGGCGATGCCGGCCGCTTCCATCCAGGCGAGCGTGCGATAGACCGTCGCCCGGCTGATGCGCTGGTCCTGCTTGCGGATCAGGTCGACGAGGTCGTCGGCCGTGAGGTGCCCGTCCTGCGACAGGAACACGTCGACGATGAAGTCACGCTTGCTCGACCGCTTGCTCCCGGCCGGGCGCAGGCTGTCGACGAAGGCTGCCGGAGATTTTGTTGACTGCATGGTGGGCGCCCGCACACTGGGAACGCATGCGCGGCAGCCGGCCACCGGCCGACGCCGCATGTGCGCCGCACTGGCGACGCAGACGATGTCGGGCAGGAAGCCGCCCGCAGGCCACACCGTAGCGCGTGGCGCCGACGACGCGTCTACGCCGAGAACGACGACCCGCAGCCGCAGGTGGACTTCGCGTTCGGGTTCTTGATGGTGAAGCCGCCGCCAGACAGGTTGTCGACGAAATCCACCTCGGCACCCTTCAGGTAGCGCACGCTGATGGGATCGACGAACACCCGCACGCCGTTGGACTCGACGACCTTGTCCACGTCGGGCGTGGGCTCGCCCTCCTCGATCATGAGCCCGTACTGGAACCCGGAGCAGCCGCCGCCCTGTACGAACACGCGAAGGCCGGCCGCCGGCTTGCCCTCGTCGGCGAGCAGCTCGCCGATCTTCTCGGCCGCAATGGAAGTGACATTGATCATGGCGATGAACGCTCCTCGAAACCTCATGGCAGTATAGCCACCGGTCCGACACCCGGGCAACTGCCCGGAAGGATGGGCCAGGCGCGGCCGTCGCCGCGTCCAACACACATGGCTGCCGACGTCCACCCGATGCTGCTGGCCGGCAAGGCGCGCAAGTCGTCCACGACGCTCGAGGTGCGCTCCCCGTACGATGGGGCGCCCGTGGCGCGCGTCTCCGCGGCCGGCCCCGCCGAGTACGAAGAGGCCGCACGCGCATGCGTCGAGGCCGCCCCGGTCGTGGCGAAACTGCCCGCGCACGAACGCGCCCGTATCCTGCGCGACGTGAGTTCGGCGCTGCGCGCAGACCGCGAGGCCTTCGCCGAACGGATCGTGCGCGAGGCGGGCAAGCCCCTCCGTGACGCCCGTACGGAGGTGGACCGCGCGTCGATGACCTTCGAGGTTGCCGCAGAGGAGGCTCGCCGGCTGGCCGGCAGCGGCGAGGTGGTGCCGATGGACCTGGCGCCGCACGGCGAGGGTCGTGTCGCCTTGACGCGGCGCGTGCCCGTCGGGCCGGTGGCCGCGATCTCGCCGTTCAACTTCCCGCTCAACCTCGTGGCGCACAAGCTCGCCCCGGCGTTGGCCGCGGGCAACCCGCTCGTGCTCAAGCCCGCGAGCCGCACCCCGCTCTCGGCGCTCGCCCTCGCCGGCCTCATGTACGAGGCAGGGCTCCCCGCCGGCGCGGTGAGCGTGCTGCCGATGACGCGCGAGACGGGCGACCTGCTCGTCACCGACGACCGTTTCCGGCTGCTGACGTTCACCGGATCGGCTGAGGTGGGCTGGGCGATGAAGGCGCGCGCCGGCAGGAAGAAGGTGGTGCTCGAGCTCGGCGGCAATGCGGCCGTGATCGTCGACGCCAGCGCGGACGTCGGCAGGGCCGCCGAGCGGGCTGCGGCGGGCGGTTTCGCCTACGCCGGGCAGAGCTGCATTGCCGTGCAGCGGGTTTACGTGCACCAGCAGCGATGGGAGGAGTTCCACGAGGCGTTCCTCCCGAAGGTACGTGCCCTCGTCGTCGGCGATCCGATGGACGAGCGTACGACGATCGGGCCGCTGATCAGCCAGGGAGACGTCGACCGGATCGAGTCGTGGACGCAGGAGGCGGTCGCGCGCGGCGCGGAGGTGTTGTGCGGCGGCTCGCGGGTGTCCGACCGGCTGTTCCCGGCCACGGTGCTCACCAACGTCCCCCGGGACGCGAAGATCTGCGCCGACGAGGCGTTCGCGCCGGTGGTCGTCGTGGAACGGGTTGGCAGCCTGGACGAGGCGCTGGCGGCGGTGAACGACTCCGCGTTCGGCCTGCAGGCCGGGCTGTTCACGACCGATCTCGAGGCCGCGCTCGCGGCGTTCGATCGGCTCGAGGTCGGCGGGCTGCTGATCAACGACGCCCCGACGTACCGCATCGACCATATGCCATACGGGGGCGTGAAGGACTCCGGACTGGGCCGTGAGGGTCCGCGCTATGCGATCGAGGACATGACGGAGCTGCGCCTGCTCGTGATCCGGCGCACGTGATGTCGCCCGTCGCCGGGGGGCGACGGCTACGAACGGGGAGGCCCGGAGTACGTAGC
>JAEYZV010000167.1 GCA_023427865.1 Acidobacteriota bacterium | reverse complement strand
CTTCGGCGGCGCGCAGCTTCGCGATCCTCGCAATCAACCGTACCGGAACCGCGACGTCGAGCGGGAAGCGGATGGTGCCCTTGCCGTTGTACTCGCCCGGGGCCAGCGCGTCGCCGATCGCCTCGATGACGGCGCGGGTCGCGGGGTAGAGCGAGTAGTGCGCGGTGAACGCCGCGCAGTAGATCACGGGACGGCCGCCGACCCGGAAGGCGGGGACACCATAGGAGATGGCCTCGTCGGCGTCCGGCAGCGCCTTGCGGATCGCGTCGACGACGCGCGGCAGCACCTGCCGTGACGAATCCGGAAGCGCCGCGACGTAGTCGCCGACGGTCGCGGGTCGCGGTCTCATGAAGGGTGTCGAGCAGGCTACCCGCAGTCGCACCCGGCGTTCAAGAGGGAGTTCGTCGGTCGAGGCCTGGTGAGGGGCGTGACTCTGGAACGAGCAGTCGCGGCGCTCAGGCGCGAGCTGGGGCACGGGGCTGGGGTCGAGGGAGCGATGGTCCGCCTTCGCACTGACGCGCTGCGGCGGACAACCTTCGCATGGCTTGCCAGCCGTAGCTCACGCGTGTGCTGGCAGCGCGTGAGCGAAGGTTGGTGCGGAAGGGGGGACTCGAACCCCCACGATCTTGCGACCGCCAGCCCCTCAAGCTGGTGCGTCTGCCAATTCCGCCACTTCCGCGTGCGGTGGGATGTCGTTGCCTGCAGCAGAACCGCAGGCTCGACGAACGACGAACTATAGCAGGTCCGTGCGTTCGAGGGAAGAATCCGAACGATCTACTTCTTGGGCTCGCCGCCCTTGGGGGCCGCGGCGGGCGTCCCGGCCTTCGGGGCGTCCTGGCCGGCATCGGCCGCAGGCACACCCGGTGCGGGTGCGACCGGTGTCTCGGTTGGCGCCTGGTTGGTCACGGCCGACGGATTCGGGGGAGGCGTCGGTGCCTTTGCCGGCGCCGCAGGTGCGGCACCAGGCACGCCGCTCATCACCGAGGCCGGGCCGCGCTGGCCGACGATGGCCAGGCCGAGCGCGCCGATCATGAAGAGGGCGCCGAGGATGGCCGAGGCCTTCGTCAGCACCGTCGCGCCCTGCCGGGCGCCGAACGCCGCCTGTCCACCACCGCCGCCGAATGCCGCAGCGATATCGCCGCCCTTGCCCTGCTGCAACAGGACGGCCAGCAGCAACACGAGGCAGACGACCACGTACACGGTGACGAGGAGCCAGTACAGCATAACGACCAAGGATACCACGCAGGGAAGCCGGGGCGCGTTCGGCGAACGCGCCCTGCGTCAGACGGCGGCCGAGACGATCTTGAAGAACCCCTGCGGGTCGAGGCTGGCGCCGCCGACCAGGGCACCGTCGACGTCGGGCTGTTGCAGGATGGCCCGCGCGTTGTCGGGCTTCACGCTGCCGCCGTAGAGGATCTGGCACTTGTCGGCCGCATCCGCACCGAGCCAGCCGCGCAGACGCGCACGCACGTGGGCATGCGCCTCCTGGGCCTGCTCGGGCGTCGCGTTGCGACCCGTACCGATCGCCCACACCGGCTCGTAGGCGATCACCATCGTCCCGAACTGCTCGGGCGAGACCCCGTCGATCACCGCGCGCAGCTGCGTGTCGAGCACCTCGAAGGTGCGGTCCGCCTCGCGCTCCTCGAGCGTTTCACCGATGCAGGCGATGGGGGCGAGCCCTGCCGCGTAGGCGGCGTGAATCTTCCGCGTCACGTCGGCGTCGGTATCGCCGAACACGCGGCGGCGCTCCGAGTGCCCGAGGATGACGAGTTCCGCACCGGCCTCCTTCAGCATCGCCGCACTCACGGCGCCGGTGAAGGCCCCCTCCTTCTCCCAGAAGCAGTCCTGGCCCGCCGTGGCGATGCCTGAGTTGCGCAAGGCGTCGGCCACGCCGTGAATCGCGGTGAACGGCGGCGCGATCACGAGCTCGACTTGCGTGAGGTCCTTGGCGAGCGCGCGGAACTCCTTGGCGTACGCCACGGCGTCCGCGACGCCCTTGAACATCTTCCAGTTGCCGGCGATGAGGGGAGTGCGCATCGTCATTTCTCCGGCAGGACCGCCACGCCCGGGAGCGTCCTGCCGCCAAGGAACTCCAGGCTCGCGCCGCCGCCGGTCGAGATGTGGCTGACCTTGTCGGCGACACCCGCCTTGCCGACCGCCGCGATCGAGTCGCCGCCGCCGATGATCGTCGTCCCCTGCACGTCGGCCACGGCCCGCGCCACCGTGTTGGTGCCGTTGGCGAACGCGGGGATCTCGAACACGCCCATCGGGCCGTTCCAGATGACCGTCTTGGCCCCGCGGATGAGAGCGGCGTACCGCTCGGCGGTCTTCGGGCCGATGTCGAGCCCCATGCGCTGGCCGATCGCGGCATCGCCGACGGCCAGCGTCTCCGCGGGTACGTCGGGCGACAGCGCCTCGGCCACGACGTGGTCCTCGGGCAGGGCGAGCGTGAGCCCGCGCGCCTCGGCCTGCGCCTTCAGGTCACGGGCCGTGTCGACGAGGTCGGCTTCGACCAGCGACTTGCCGACCTCGAGGCCTTGCGCCTTCAGGAACGTGTACGCCATCGCGCCCCCGATGACCAGCGCGTCCACCTTCGGCAGCAGGTTCTGGATCACTTCGAGCTTGTCGCTCACCTTGGCGCCGCCGAGCACGGCGACGAACGGCC
>JAEYZV010000165.1 GCA_023427865.1 Acidobacteriota bacterium | reverse complement strand
GCTACGTATCACCATCCGGACCTCGGTGCCCGCAGTTCGTAGCCGCCGGGCCTTGCCCGGCGGACCGTCGACGCGGCAGGTCAGACGGCCTGCGCGGCCGGCACGAGCTGCTTCATGTACGCGAGGGCCATGGCCGTGGCTCGATCGACCTCGTCGATGCCGGCCACGCGATGGTCCTTGATGCACGGCAAGCAGTACTCCGAGACGAGATAGCCGTCGTAGCCCACCCTCTGGAGCTCCGCGAGGTAGCGCGAGTAGTTGACCGGCCCGCCGAACGACGGACACGGGCCCTGCTCCACCGCGCCGTCCTCGCGCTCGACGAAGTTCCACGCGCCATAGTGGGTCAGGCGGACGTGCGGCCCGCAGGCCCGCACCGCTTCGACCATGTACGCATCGCCCTGGCGCTCCTTGAACAGCGGAGCGTCGAGGCAGAGGCCGACGTTCGGACGATCGAGCTCGCGCAGCATCGCGAGCGCGTCCTCGTAGCCGGGCCGCAGCACCGGCGCGTGGTTCTGGAGGGCCAGCGTGAGTCCCCGCTGGGCCGCCATGTCGGCGGCCTCCCGCAGGCCGTCGAGCGCACGCCGCCAGCGGCGCAGGTCGGCCGGATACAAGCGCGCGTAGTAGTTGCCGCGCTCGTACGGCGCGTACATCGCCGTGTCGTCCTCATCGTCTATCAGCCCCGGCCAGGCGGCGAACACCTTCACGAGCGGCACGCCGAGGTCCACGGCGAGATCGAGCACGAGCCGCATCATCGCCAGGTTGTTCTCGCGTTCCTCCATCAGCGGACTGGCGAAATTGGACATGCTCTCGACGGCACACAGCTCGATGCCCTCGCTGACGGCCGCGGCGCGGATGGCCCTGCGATCGGCGGGGGTCAGGTCGAGCGGCGAGGCCACGGGACGCTTGGTCTCGATCGACAGGCCGTCGAAGCCGAGCTGGCGCGCCTTGCGGACCTGCTCGACGAGACTCAGCGCCGGCCCGTCGTAGAACAGGCCGGAATAGGACACGGTCAGCAATCCGAACTTCACGTCGCCTCCTTCGGTCGGGCGGATGGAGACGCCGAACCTACCAGACCGCACGCCGACATCGCCAGTCCGACCCTCGCACACAAACCTCCTCGCGAGGTTCATTCTGCGTCGACACAGCCGAGCGCGACAGGGGACCAACCCCCTGTCAGGCTCCAACCCTGACGCGCCGCGCCAGTGTGTCCAGCCCCCGCAGCTCCTCGGTGGACAGGTGCGCGAGCTGCTGCCGGTGCACCCGCTCGACCGGCCCGTCGAGCCTGCGCAGCAGCGCCAGGCCGGCATCGCTGATGGTGGCCGTGATCACCCGGCGGTCGGCCTCGTCGCGCGACCGCCATACTAGTTGGCGGGCAGCCAACCGGTCCAGCAGCCGGGTCATGTCGGAATCGCGCGTGATCATTCGCTGTCCGATCGCCCGACAGGACAACCGGTCAGGCCTCGCCTCGCGCAGGATCCTCAGCACGCTGTACTGCGGAAACGTCAGGTCGGCCACCCGCAGGATCGCGATCTCCCCCTGAAGAAGGTGGTCGGCTGCGAGGAGGAGGCGCTGGAACACGCGCTCCTCGAGTCCCGGCGGGCGCGCGTCGTCCCGCGGTGGTTCCGGCGCTGCATCCATGCGCGAGAATTTACTCCTCGCGAGGCATTGTTGCCAACGACGCGGCGACGTGGCGGCTCCGCCGGGCTTCCCCGTGGTTGATGTCGAGCGGTATCCGGACTAACGTCTGCGGACGCTCGAATGACAAGGACTGCTGCCTCCCTCAGCCTCGTTCTCGTCTGCCTGGCGGGCTGCGGCGTGCCGGGGCCCGTGGTGGACGACCTGCCCGAGACGGTCGATTTCGCGTTGCACGTGAAGCCGATCCTTTCGGATCGCTGCTTCAAGTGTCACGGCCCGGACGCGGCCGCGCGCATGAGCGACCTGCGGCTCGACCTCCAGGAAACGGCCTACGCCAAACAGCCCTCGGGCGCTACCCCCATCGTGCCCGGGCGCCCGGGCCGCAGCGAGCTCGTGCGCCGCATCCTGAGCGAGGATCCCGGCGTGCGAATGCCGACGCCGGAGTCGCACCTCACCCTGTCGGACTACGAGAAGGCGCTGCTCATCCGCTGGATCGACCAGGGCGCCGAATGGAAGCCGCACTGGGCGTTCACGCCGCCGGCAAGGCCGGACGTGCCTGCGCCCGTGGCGTCGCACTGGACCGCGCGCAACCCGATCGACCGGTTCGTGCACGCGACGCTGAAGACCCGCAACCTGGAGCCCCAGCCGGAGGCGACCCGGGAGACGCTGCTCCGACGCGTGACGCTCGCGCTGACCGGACTGCCGCCGACCGACGCCGAGATCGCCGCATTCGCCGCCAACACGTCCCCGGATGCCTATGAGAAGGTCGTCGACCGGCTGCTCGCGTCGCCGGCGTACGGCGAGCGCATGGCCGCCGACTGGCTCGACGTCGCCCGTTTCGCCGACACGCACGGGTACCAGGACGACGTGGCGCGCGACATGTCGCCGTGGCGCGACTGGGTGATCGACGCCTTCAACCGCAACATGCCGGTCGACGAGTTCGTCACCTGGCAGCTCGCGGGCGACCTGTTGCCGGGTGCCACGCGCGAGATGCGGCTCGCGACCGCCTTCAACCGGCACCACATGCAGAGCCAGGAAGGCGGCATCGTGCCCGAGGAGTACCGGGTGGAGTACGTCGCCGACCGCGTGGCGACGTTCGGCAAGGCATTCCTCGGCGTGACGCTCGACTGCGCGCGCTGCCACGACCACAAGTACGACCCGGTGACGCAGCGGGAATACTTCGAGCTGTTTGCGTTCTTCAACAGCGTGAACGAGGCCGGCCAGGCGCCGTACTCGGGGATGCCGAGCCCGACGCTCGTGCTCCCGTCGGAGGACGCCGACCGACGGCTGCAGGAACTCGCCGCGCAGCGGGCCACGCTGGAGAAGGCGATCGCCGCCGACGCGCCAGTGTTCGACGCGCCCTTCGACGCGTGGTTGAAGACGCGCGCGACCGGCGCGTCGCTGCCGTCTCGCGACGCCCTCGTGCTCCACCTGCCGCTCGACGCCATGCGCCCCGGCACATGGCAGACCAGGGATCGCAGGACCGGCGCCTCGAAGACCAATCGCGGCCAGACGTTCGCCAACGAGGCCGCCGGCGGTGTCGCGTACCTCGGCGGCGACGAGGATCGCGCGCCGGTGACCGTTGCCGGCCGCATCGGCAACGGCCAGCAACTCCGCGGCGACAGCGAGATCAAGGCGCCCGACGGCATCGGCTTCTTCGACCGCCACCAGCCGTTCTCGCTGGCCACCTGGTTCCGCATCGACGTGAAGGGCACCGCAGGACCGCTCATCACGCGCTCCGGCAGTTTCGCCAATGGATACCGCGGCTACCTCGTGCGCGTCGAGGCCGACGGCACGCTGAGTGCCGCGCTGCACCACGTGGCGCCCGACGCCTCGATCGAGATCCGCACGACGGCACCGGTGTCGCCAAAGGAATGGCGTCACCTTGCGCTTACCTATGACGGCTCGAGCCGCGCCTCGGGGCTCCGGCTCTTCCTCGACGGACGGCCGGTGGACACGCGCACGGTCGTCGACAACCTGCAGCGCAGCCTGATCACCAGCGGCATCGAGGGCAACCAGATGTCGGGGGCGCCGCTGGGCGTCCGGCTCGGCAGCGTCGGCGAGTTGAGCAAGGAGTCGCTGCGCGACGTGAGCGTCGACGACTTCCGCGTGTACGCGCGACAGCTCTCGACACTCGAGGTCGAGAGCCTTGGCGGCGCCGACGACGTCCTCGGGCTGGCCCTGGCCGATCCCGCACGCCGCGGCGATCTCCGGGAGCACTATCTGCTGCGCGTGGATCCGACGTACCGCGCCAGGATGGACGACCTCACCGCGATCCGTGACGAGGAGAACCGGTTGCTGACGGCGCAGCCGAGCGTGATGGTGATGCGCGACCTGCCGTCGCCACGGCCGACGTTCCTGCTGGCGCGTGGCGCGTACGACGCGCCCACCGAGCGCGTGGAGCCTGCCACACCCCGCGCCATCCTGCCGTTCGGCAAGGACCTGCCGCCCAATCGCCTCGGCCTGGCGCGCTGGCTGCTTTCGGCAGACCACCCGCTGACGGCACGTGTGTTCGTCAACCGGTACTGGGCGATGCTGTTCGGGCAGGGTCTCGTGCCGACGGCGGAGGACTTCGGCAGCCAGGGACGCATGCCGAGCCACCCCCAGTTGCTCGACTGGCTCGCGACGACCTTGGTCAGCTCCGGCTGGGACACCAAGGCGCTCCTGAAGACGATGGTGATGTCGGCGACGTACCGGCAGTCGTCGGTGGCGACGCCCGCGCAGCGGGCCGACGATCCCGACAACACGTGGCTGGCGCGCGGGCCGTCGTTCCGGCTGCCGCTCGAGCAGGTCCGCGATGCCTCGCTCGCGGCGAGCGGGCTGCTCGTGCGCACCATCGGCGGGCGCAGCGTGTATCCCTACCAGCCGCCAGGCGTATGGGAAGCGCTCGTGGCAGGAGCCGTGTACCCGCAGTCCACCGGCGACGCCCTGTACCGCCGCAGCCTCTACACGGCGTGGAAGCGCACGGCCCCGCCGCCCTCCGCCATCGCGTTCGACGCCTCCGAGCGCCTGACCTGCATCGTCACGCGCCAGCGCACGAACACGCCGCAGCAGGCGCTGGTGCTGTTGAACGACCCGCAGTACGTCGAGAGCGCTCGCGTGCTCGCCGAGCAGGCGATGCGCGCCGGCACGACGCCCGCCGAGCGGATCGCGTTCACGATGCGGCGGGTGCTGTCGCGCGCGCCCAGCGAGTCGGAGGCGGCACACCTTGCGCGGCTCCATGAGACGACACGCGAGGCGTACGCGAAGGACGAGGCAGCGGCGACCGCGCTGCTCGGCACGGGCGAGCGTCCGCGCGACCCGTCGCTCGACGCGGCGGATCTCGCGGCATGGACGATCGTGACGAGCACGATCATGAACCTCGACGAGGCCGTGTTCTCGCGCTGAATGGTGAACCTTTCGGCCACGCTCGGAGAGCGGGCCCTACCGTTCGGCTGCCTCGAGCCGGTAGGGCCGGCTGTCCCAGCCGGGCCTGAACCTTTCGGCCACGCTCGGAGAGCGGGCGCTAAAGTTCGGTTCCCTCGAGTCGGTAGGGCCGGCTGTCCCAGCCGGGCCTGAACCTTTCGGCCGCGCTCGGAGAGCGGGCCCTACCGTTCGGCTCGGGTCGGTAGGGCCGGCTGTCCCAGCCCGGCCTGAACTTCGGCCACGCTCGGAGAGCGGGCCCTCCCGTTCGGCTGCCTCGAGTCGGTAGGGCCGGCTGTCCCAGCCGGGCCTGAACCTATCGGCCACGCTCGGAGAGCGGTCCCTACCGTTCGGCTGCCTCGAGTCGGTAGGGCCGGCCGTCGCAGCCGGGCCTGAACCTATCGACCACGCTCGGAGAGCGGGCCCTACCGTTCGGTTCCCTCGTTCGTCCGGCGGCCCCCGGCTTGCAAGCGGCAAGGGCGGAGGGACTGATGAAGTCGATACACATCTCAGCCGCCGTTCTCGCGGCCGTCACCGCATCCGGTTGCGCCAGCATGAACACGACAGCGGCGAACTCACCGGCCAACGTGCCGCAAACGCCAGCAGGGCCGGTCGAGGTCGCCAGCGATCGACGCGGTTTCGTACCCGTTGGCCAGGAGTTCGACGTGCGCCTGCAGGACTCGCTGAGCTCCGGCACTGCGAAGGTCGAGCAGCGGTTCGAGGCCACGACCGTCGTGAACCTGGAGCAGAACGGTGTCGTGCTGATTCCTGCAGGGTCAGTCGTTCGCGGCGTGGTCAGCGGCGTGAGCCCGGCCGGCCGGCTCGACAGGTCTGGTAGCCTGACGCTGTCGTTCGACCAGATCACCGTGCGCGGCGACGAGCACGAGATGCGTGCCATGGCGACCCGCGCCTTCCAGAGCGGCGGGATTCGCGAAGAGGGGCGTACCATCGGCACGGGTGCCGCGGTGGGGGCGATCGTCGGCGGGCTCATCGACGGCCTCAGCGGCGCCCTGATCGGTGCCGCGGTCGGCAGCGGCGGCGTCATCGCGGCCACCGAGGGCAAGGACGTCGAGATTCCCGCCGGCACCATCATCCGAATCAGGCTGGATTCGCCCCTGCGACTCGAGAACTGACGCGACCGACCGAGCCGTGACCGGGAACGTGCCGCTTTTCGCACCTCCCCGCCCGACTCGCAGCCGACGAGGATCGACATGGACGACTCGACACGCGCACTCCGTGAGCACCTCGTCGGCCTGCTCGACTGGGAGGATGCGCACGTCGGCTTCGACACGGCGGTCGACGCCATTCCGGCCGACGCGCAAGGTGCCCGGGCTGGCGGGTTCGAGCACACGCCGTGGCAACTCGTCGAGCACATCCGGATCGCGCAGGAAGACATCCTCGACTTCTGCACGAATGCGTCGTACGCCCAGGTACTGGCGTGGCCCGACGACTACTGGCCGTCCAGCGCGGCGCCGCCGGACGCGGAGGCCTGGAGCGCGTCGATCGCCGCGTGCAGACGATCGCGTGAGGCGCTGACACAGCTGGCGCGCGACATCCCCGTGCTGACCGCACGGGTCCCGACGGGCGAGGCCCGCCAGACGTACCTGCGGGCCATCCTGCTTGCCGCCGACCACGCGGCGTATCACGTGGGCCAGCTCGTCGCGGTGCGCCGGGCACTGGGCGCCTGGCACCGGTAAGGCTCCCTTGACGTCACGCGCCCGCGCTCCGCTCGCGCTCGCCGTCACGGCCGCAGCCCTCGCGACGGGCCTCAGCCCGGAGGCGACGTCGCGCGAACCGCTGCCGTTCGCCTTCGTCAACGTCGCACGCGAGGCCGGGCTGCACGGCGTGACCGTGTACGGCGGACGGGATCGGAACAGGTATCTCCTCGAAACCACCGGGAGCGGTGTTGCGCTCATCGACGCCGACGCCGACGGCTGGCTCGACGTGTTCATCGTCAACGGCACCACGCTCGAGGGGTTTCCGCCGGGGCAGGAGCCGACCGCACGGCTCTACCGCAACCGCCGCGACGGGACGTTCGACGACGTCACCGACCGCCTGGGCCTGCGGCAGTCCGGCTGGGGCCAGGCGGCGTGCGTCGGTGACTACGACGCGGATGGGCGCGATGACCTCCTGGTGACGTACTGGGGCCAGAACCGGCTGTTCCGCAACCGCGCCGACGGGACGTTCGAGGACGTCACGGCGCGTGCCGGCCTCACGACGGCGCGGCGCTGGGGATCGGGTTGCGCCTTCCTCGACTACGACCGCGACGGGCATCTCGACCTCTTCGTCGCCAACTACATCGATCTCGACCTCGACGCCACGCCGCTGCCCGAGTCCGGCCTGTGCCGCTACAAGGGCCTCCCGGTGGCGTGCGGGCCACCCGGTCTCCCAGGCGGCACGAACGCGCTCTATCGCAACCGCGGCGACGGCAGCTTCGAGGACGTGTCGGCGCGATCGGGCATCACGAAGTCGAACGGTACGTACGGCCTGGGTGTCACGACACTGGACTTCGACGATGACGGGTGGGTGGACGTGTACGTGGCCAACGACTCGAAGCCGAGTACCCTCTACCGCAACAACCGCGACGGGACGTTTGCCGACATCGGCATCGAGTCCGGCTGCGCCTTCAGCCAGGCCGGCCGCCCGCAGGCCGGCATGGGTCTGGCCATCGGCGACTTCGACCGCAACGGGACGATGGACATCTTCCGCACGAACTTCGCGGGCGACACGTCCACGCTCTACGGCAACACCGGCGACGGCTATTGCGAGGACCGCACGTTCGCGGCAGGCATCGGCGTCAACACGCGGTGGCTCGGCTGGGGCGTCGGCTTCCTCGATCTCGAACGCGACGGCTGGCCCGACCTGTTCCTCGTCAACGGGCACGTCTATCCCGAAGTGTCTGCGCTGGCCGGCGAGGCCGCGTACGCCCAGCCGAAGGTCGTCTACCGCAACAGGGGCAACGGACGGTTCGAGGACATCACCGATCGCATCGGGGCGGCCGTCACCACACCCGCCGCAGGCCGCGGCGCCGCGTTCGGCGATCTCGACAACGACGGCGACGTCGACGTCGTGGTGAACAACGTGCACGCGCCTCCCGACCTGTTCCGCCTGGACGTGGGCGCGAACGCCGGTCGCTGGCTGACGATCGCGCTCGTCGGCACCGCATCGCACCGCAATGCGATCGGCGCGCGCGTGACGGTCACCGTTGGCGACCGGACATTGGCCGACGAGGTCCGTGGCGGCGGGAGCTACTACGCGCAGAACGACTTCCGCCTGCACTTCGGCCTCGGCCGCGCACTGCGCGTCGATCGTGTCGTCGTGCGGTGGCCGGTCGGGACCGAGGAAGCATTCACGGTGGATGGTGTGGACCGGCTCGTGACGCTGACCGAGGGTCGCGGCACGCCGGCCACACGGCCCGCGCTGGGCCACGCTCGGAGAGCGGGCCCTACCGTCGCGCCACCACGGAGGTAGGGCCGGCTGTCCCAGCCTGGCCTGTGGCGTGTCCGCCAACCCTGCTGCGCCGCTGGTGCAGCCAGACGCTGTCGCCGAGCGGCTGGGCCCCATCGACCGTGGCAATCACCGCATGCCGGGAATGCGACGAGGGCAGTCCGAGTGCTGCCGCGATCCCGTGGAGCATCGGGCGCGCCTCGTTGTGCAACAGCACCCCCTCGGCCTTCAGCATGCCGGCGATGTTCGACACCGCCAGCATCAGCGCGTCATCGTCGAAGTACGGGAGCACGTTGGTGGCGACGACGAGATCGAAGCCGCCATCCGCGAGCCGTGCGGTCACCACGTCGAGCCGCGTCGCCCGCACCGTGCGCGCCGCTTCCGGCGACACATGGAGGCGCTTGTGCAGATGGCCGACCGGCAGGCGCGCCGCACCGCGCGCTGCCTGGACTGGCGCGCCCTCCACCCGCCCGATCGCCGCCCCGAGCGAGCCGAAGTACGCGCGGTACTCCGTCGCGAGCGAGATCGGCCCAGCGTCGCCGATGCCCGTCAACAGCGTGAGCAGGGGCGGTGCGGTTCGCGCGTCGCGTAAGTGATCAACGACCCTTGGATTGATGTCGGCCGCGACGATGTCGATGTCGTCGAGGCGGGAGAGCCCGCAGCTGACGAGTGCGTCGAGCACGGCCCATGGCTGGTAGCTCTGGGGCGGTGCGGTCTCGAGCAGGGCCGTGCGCGGCGCGAGGTCGAGCCCGGCCCCGACGATCAGCACGCGCCGCACGCGACGATCCGGATCGAGGGCGCGCAGGACGCCGAGCCCCTGCGAGACGACGAATCCCGCCTCCACGGCGGTGTCGGTGCTGAGCCCGCGCGCGCGATAGAGGCTGGCGGCCGCGGCGGCATCCGCTCGGCCCGCGGCGAACTCCTTCTCGTAAACGAACCGCATGACGCGGAGGTACTCGGAGACGAGCGTCGTCTCGCGCTGCCGGGCCTCCGGCGCGGCGTCGGCAAGCAGGCGGGCGAAGTAGGTGAGCCGCTTGTCGTCTCCCGGTGCCCGCAACGCGCGCACGAGGGCAGAGATGCGTGCGCCGACGTCGCTGCTGACATGGTCGCGAGCGGTCGCCGGGTCCCGGAGGAAGGCGTCGTGGGCGGGCCCGGGCAGGCTGTCGACGAGCGACTTGGCGCTGAGCGCGGGCTCGATCGGCGGCCTGTCGGTGAAGCGCGTCGATTGCAGCAGGTAGAAGACCAGGTGATCGAGGTCGCCCATCCGGACGCGCCGTTCGTTGTCCGCAGCGAGACGGGCAATCCGGTCGTCGAAGGCGTCCGCGGTGAAGCCGCGCGACGCGAGCTGCGCGTGGAGCGGTGCCACGTCCTGCCACGTGATGCGTCGCGCATGCTCCTCGGCAGCGGGCGGGGACGCGGCAAGGACGAGGAGCGCGGCGGCGCAGATGAATCGCACGGAAGGAATGGAGATGACGGTAGGGCCCGTTGGCGTCAGCCGACAAGCATCGCATGCCGAGGTGTAGCGGCCGGACTGTGTCCGGC
>JAEYZV010000162.1 GCA_023427865.1 Acidobacteriota bacterium | reverse complement strand
GTACCCGACGTGCCGCACGATCCCGGCCAGCGGCGGCTGCTGCAAGCGGGCGAGGAGGGGCGCGGCCGAAGCTGGCGCACCTCCGGCAAGCAGGAGCGGCACCCGCACACCGCCGGCGATCAGCCGCTCCCAGGCGTCGAGCAGGGTGCCGATGTTCTTGCGCGGCTCGAGTGTCCCGACGCAGATCGCGGGACCGTCGGCAGGCGCCGTCGTCCGAGGCGTCCAATCGGGCGCGCCGTTGTGGCAGGTCACGATCCGCGCCGGATCGACGCCGAGCCGCTCGGCGACCTGTCCGGCCACCGTGTGGGACACGGTGACGACCAGGTCGGCGCGCCGCGCGTGCGACGCCACCCGGGCCGGGTAGTCGCGCCGGATCTCGGCGGCAGTGGCCTCCGGATGATCGAGGAAGAACAGGTCGTGGATGGTCACGACTTGCGCGGCCGTGTGCGAGGGCAGCAGCAACGGCGTCGGCGAGTGGACGACATCTGCCGTGCCGGCGATCCATTCCACGGGCGGCCACTCCAGTCGGTGCCAGCTCCAGTTGAGCAGCGCGACGGGCACGCGGCTGTCGCGCGGTTCGATGCCGGCTCCGGGCGACCGGAGGCGATCCTTCCAGCTGCTCGAGAACACGGCCACGCGAGCGGCGTCCGGCGCGGTGTCGGCCAGGGCGAGCGCGGTGCGGTGGACGTACTCGCCGACGCCGGTGCGGGCACGCAGCGCGGGGCGGTAGTCGAGCAGCACCTTCACGGAACGTATGCTAGCGTAAGGCGTTCGGCTGTCCGCCGCGCACGGCACTGTGCGGGGTCGGGCCGGCGAGGCGCCGGCGAGCAGGTCTTTCGGGGCGCATGGCGACCGGGTGCCGACCCGGCGCGGGAGGAACTTCGCGTGAAGATTGCGGTCGTGGGAACGGGCTACGTCGGCCTGGTGGTCGGGGCCTGTTTCGCAGAGAACGGCAACGACGTCATTTGCGTGGACAAGGACGAGGCAAAGGTCCGGGCGCTGAAGCGCGGCAAGATCCCCATCTACGAGCCGGGCCTCGAGGAGATCGTCAAGCGCAACACCGCCGAGAGGCGCCTCTCGTTCACGACCGAGTTGCCAGCGGCCGTCAAGGCCTCCGACATCATCTTCATCGCCGTCGGGACCCCCGAGGCCGAGGACGGCTCGGCCGATCTGAAGCACGTGCTCGGCGTGGCCCGCGACGTGGCCCGCGCGATGAACGGCTACAAGGTGATCGTCGACAAGAGCACCGTGCCGGTCGGTACCGCCGAGAAGGTGCGCGAGGTGATGCGCAAGGAGACGCGCCACGACTTCAGCGTCGTCAGCAACCCCGAGTTCCTCAAGCAGGGCGCGGCGGTCGACGACTTCCTCAAGCCGGATCGCGTCGTCATCGGCGCGGAGGACGAACGGGCGGCCAGGCTCATGACCGAGCTGTACGCGCCGTTCACGCGGACAGGCGCACCGATCATGGTCATGGACTGCGCCAGCGCGGAGCTCTGCAAGTATGCCGCGAACGCCATGCTGGCCACGCGGATCTCGTTCATGAACGAGGTCGCCCGGGTGTGCGAGCTGTACGGGGCCAACGTGGACCAGGTGCGACGTGCGGTGGCCTCCGACAACCGCATCGGGCCCTCGTTCCTCTTTCCGGGGGTGGGGTACGGCGGCAGCTGCTTCCCGAAGGACGTCAAGGCCATCCTGAAGTTCTCGCGCGACAAGGACTACGAGTTCCGGATCCTCGAGGCCGTCGAGCAGGTGAACTCGCAGCAGAAGAAGAAGCTGCTGCAGATGATGCGGGAGCGGCTGCGGACGCTGAAGGGCAAGACCATCGGCGTCTGGGGGCTGGCCTTCAAGCCGCGCACCGACGACATGCGCGAGGCGCCCGCCATCACCATCATCGAGGGGCTGCTCAAGGCCGGCGCGAAGGTGCAGGCCTACGATCCCGAGGCGCGCGAGTCCGCACGGCGCATCTTCGGCGACCGGATCACGTACTGCAAGACCGCGTACGACGCGCTCAAGGACGCCGACGCGCTGGCGCTCGTCACCGAATGGAACGAGTTCCGTGAGCCCGATTTCGCGCGCATGAAGAAGCGCATGAAGGCGCCGGTGATCTTCGACGGCCGCAACATCTACAAGCCCGAGGCGATCCGGGCACAGGGGTTCACCTACTACTCGATCGGACGGTGAGACATGGCCGTGCTCGTCACCGGCGGGGCCGGGTACATCGGCAGTCACTCCGTGAAGGCGCTGCTGGATGCAGGGCGGCGGGTGGTCGTCCTCGACGACTTCTCGGCGGGGCATCGCGGCGCGACCGACGCGCTGCAGTCGGTGGCGCGACCGGGCCAGCTCGCAGTCGTCGCGGCGGGCATTGCCGACACCGCGACCGTGGAAGCGACATGTCGTGAGCACGGCGTCGACGCCGTGATGCATTTCGCGGCGTGGCTCTCGGTGGGCGACTCGGTGAAGGATCCCGCCGGCTACTACCGCAACAACGTCGCCGGCTCGATCGGGTTGCTGGACGGCCTGTGTCGTGCGGGCGTGACACGGCTGATCTTCTCGTCGACCTGCGCCACCTACGGCGAGCCCCAGCGCGTGCCGCTCGACGAGACGCACCCGCAGCAGCCGATCAACTCCTATGGCGAGACGAAGCTCGCGGTGGAGCGCGCGCTGCCGCACTTCGAGACGGCCTACGGGCTCAAGAGCGTGGCGCTGCGCTACTTCAACGCGGCAGGCGCCGACCCGGACGGCCTGATCGGCGAGGACCACGATCCCGAGATTCACATCATCCCGCGCGCGATATTCGCGGCGCGGGGTGACGGCGAGTTGAAGGTGTTCGGCGACGACTACCCGACGCCGGATGGCACCTGCCTGCGGGACTACATCCACGTCACCGATCTCGCCGACGCGCATGTGCGGGCCCTCGAGTCGCTCGAACAGGGCGGCCCCTCGGCCAGGTTCAACGTCGGAACCGGCACGCCGCACTCCGTCAAAGAGGTCATCGACGCAGTCGGGCGGGTCGCCGGCCGACCCGTGCCCTATACCGTCGGGCCGCGCCGCCCCGGCGACCCGTCGAGCCTGTACGCGGCCAACGCCGCCATCCGGTCCGCCCTCGGCTGGACCCCGAGGTACGCCGATCTCGAGGCCATCGTCGGCACCGCCTGGCGCTGGCACGACGCGCACCCCAACGGTTACGGCGCCCGAGGGCCGATAACCAGTACCGAGTGACTGTTCTCCTCCGGCTGCTTCGCTATGCCGCGCCCTATCGCGGCCGGCTCGTTGCCGCATTCGCGGCGATGGTGGCGTATGCCGCGGCGTCGGCAGGCGTCGTCTACCTGATCAAGCCGATCTTCGACCAGGCGCTGAGCAACCAGTCGCAGCTGACGACGATCGCATTGGCGATCGTCGGCGTCTATCTGTTGAAGGGGCTCGGCGCGTACCTGTCGGCTTACCTGATGACCGACGTCGGGCAGCGGGTCGTGCGCGACATCCGGAACCAGATGTTCGGCCACGTGCTCGGACAATCGGCGGCCTTCTTCTCGCGGCGATCCACCGGGCAGCTCCTCTCGCGCGTCAACAACGACGTCAACCAGGTGCAGCAGGTGGTCTCGCAGACCATCGGCGACCTCATCCGCGAGGGATTTGCGCTCGTCGCCTACATCGGGCTGCTCTTCTACCACGACGCGCGGCTCGCGCTCGTGTCGCTGACCGGCGCGCCCGTCCTCATCTATCCGCTCGTGCGGCTCGGTCAGCGCGTACGCAAGCGCGGCCGCCTCTCGCAGGAGCAGCTCGAGCACCTGACCCACATCACGACCGAAGCGTTCGGCGGCCACCGCATCGTCAAGGCGTTCGGCGCCGAGGCCCGTGAGCAGGCGCGATTCGAGGACGCCTCGCACCGCGTCTACCGGACGAACATGAAGGTCACGAGCACGGTCTCGGCCCTGCCGCCGCTGATGGATTGGCTGGGCGGCATCGCGGTGGCCGGCATGATCTGGTACGGCGCCTCGCAGATCGGACAGGGGCGCCTGACGATGGGCGAGTTCCTGCTCTTCGTGACGACACTGTTCGTGATGTACGAGCCGATCAAGCGCCTCAGCCGCGTCAACGCCACGCTGCAGCCGGCGCTGGCCGCGGCACAGCGCATCTTCGAGCTGCTGGACACGCACACCGAGGTCACCGACAAGCCCGGGGCCAGCGTGATGCCGCGCCCGCGCCGCGGCGTGGAGTTCCGCGACGTGACGTTCGCGTACGCCGACCGGGACCGCCGCACGGTGCTCGACCACGTGTCGTTCCGCGTGGAGGCGGGCGAGATCGTCGCCCTCGTCGGCCTCAGCGGCGCCGGCAAGACCACACTGGTCAACCTGCTGCCGCGCTTCTACGACGTCACCGGCGGGGCGATCCTCATCGACGACGTCGACGTTCGCGACGTGACGGTCGCGTCGTTGCGCGCGCACATCGGCCTGGTGACGCAGGAGACCGTGCTCTTCGACGACACGATCGCGCACAACATCGCGTACGGCCGGCCCGACGCCTCGCGCGCCGAGATCGAGGCCGCCGCCCGTGCTGCACACGCGCACGACTTCATCACGATGCTGCCCGACCGCTACGAGACGCGTATCGGTGAACGGGGCGGTCGCCTCAGCGGCGGCCAGCGACAGCGGCTCGCGATTGCGCGGGCGCTGCTGAAGGACCCGCCCGTGCTCGTGCTCGACGAAGCCACCTCCGCGCTCGATGCCGAATCGGAGCGCCTGGTGCAGGATGCCCTGCAGACCCTCATGCGCAACCGCACGTCGTTCGTCATTGCTCACCGGCTGTCCACGGTGAGGTCGGCCGACCGCATCATCGTGCTCGAGCAGGGCCGCATCGCGGAGATGGGCCGGCACGACGAACTGCTGGCACGCCCCGGGGGCGTGTACAACCGGCTTTACGCCCTGCAGATGTTCGGCAACGGTGATGGCCTGCCGCCACCGGCCGTGCGGCCGGCTGCCGCCACCCAGTCCGTGATGGGAGATCGATGATCATCTCGATGACCGGCTTTGCCGCGGCGACGCGGGAGACCGAGGATCTCGCGGTCAACGTCTCCATCAGGGCCGTGAACCATCGACACCTCGACGTGCAGTTCCGTCTGCCGGCCTCCGTACAGACGCTGGAGCCCGCTTTCCGGGGCGCGATCCAGCAGCGGATTGCCAGGGGCCGCCTCGAGGTCGCCATGAACGTCCAGGAGCGCATCGAGCCGGTGACGGTCGTCGACATCGACGATGGG
Source organism: Acidobacteriota bacterium (assembly GCA_023427865.1). Taxonomy (GTDB): domain Bacteria; phylum Acidobacteriota; class Vicinamibacteria; order Vicinamibacterales; family Vicinamibacteraceae; genus Luteitalea. Next base: position 10,023 of record JAEYZV010000162.1, on the reverse strand, counting down.
CTCGTGCGCGCGGTAGCGGCCGCGGTCGAGACGGTGCGCGCCACCGGCGTCGTGGAAGGCACGCTGTCGCCGGGCGACCTGCTTCGGTTGCCCCAGGTCCTGAGGGTGCGTGAAGAGCGTCCGGCCGTCGATGCGGCGCGGCTCGCCGAAGTCGTGAGCGGTGCGCTGGCGGAGGCGCTCGACGCCCTGAACCAGATGCGGCGCACGGAAGGCGGCTTCCTCGCTACCGAGCTCGAAGAGCGTCGGCAGGCGCTCATCGCCATCGTCGATGCGCTCGAGGGGGCGAGCCGTGACGGCGCCGCCGGCGTCCAGCAGCGGCTGCTGCAGCGTATTGCCGAGCTGCGCCTCGATCCGCAGGTCGACGAGGCGCTCGTCGCGTCGGAAGTCGTGAAGTTCGTGGCCCGGTCGGACATCCGGGAGGAGCTCGTCCGATTGCGCGCGCACCTCGGCCATTGGCTGGATCTCGTGGGCGGTGACGAGCCGGTCGGCCGCAAGCTCGACTTCCTCCTGCAGGAGATGAATCGCGAGGTGAATACAATAGGCTCCAAGGCCGAGGGCGCCGGCGCCTCCGCGCTGGTGGTCTCGGCCAAGGCCGAGCTCGAGAAGATGCGGGAACAGGTCCAGAATGTCGAGTGACGGGGCACCGGCAAGACCGGGCGTCAGCGGCCAGCTGTTTGTCGTCTCCGCCCCGTCGGGGACCGGGAAGACGACCGTGGTCGAGCGGCTGGTGCAGGTGGTGCCCGACCTCACGATGTCCCGGAGCTATACGTCGCGGCAGGCCCGGGCGGGCGAACGAGACGGCGTAGACTATAATTTCATCTCCCGCGCCGCCTTCGAGGCCATGGTGGAGCGGGGTGAGTTCCTCGAGCACGCCGACGTCTTCGGCAATCTCTACGGCACTGCCAGAGGCGACGCCGAGCGGCTGATGGCGTCGGGCAAGGACGTGGTGCTGGTCATCGACGTCCAGGGCGCGGTGCAGGTGCGGGCTACGGGCATCCCGCTGGTGACCGTGTTCGTGCTGCCGCCGTCGTTCGAGGTGCTGGAGCAGCGCCTGCGCGGCCGGGGCAAGGACTCGGATGTGGCGATGCGGCGGCGGCTGGATACGGCCCGGGCCGAGGTGGCGGCATACGAGGAGTACCAGTACGTGGTCGTCAACGATGACCTCGATGCCTGCGTGCTGGCCATGCGCAGCATCATCCTGGCCGAGCGCGTGCGCAGGGCGCGCATGCGAGACAAGGCCGAGGCGATTCTCAGGACGTTCGGCGCGCAGCCGGTCGCCTGATCATTCCGGCACGGGCCCGGACGAGCGCCCAAGACCAGGACCCTTCACGACCCATGGTTGATCGCAGCACCCTTCCCAACGCCTTCGAGTTCGTCGTCGTCGCCTCACAGCGCGCCAAGCAGTTGTTGCAGGGCTGCCTGCCCAAGGTGGAGCCGAGCGGCAAGCCCGCGCGTACTGCACAACGCGAAGTGCTGGAGGGCTTCATCCAGCCGATTCGCGACGAGCACGTCGAGCCCGACCACGGATAGCGCACGTCACAGGTAGGGCGCGTTCCCCGGACACGCCATTCCCGAACGGGGCGCGCGGTACGGTAGGCGCGTTCTCCGAATGCGCCACGAGCAGACACCCGGAGGCGACACATGGCCCTGGTGGCCGTCGGCGTCAGCGGAGGCATCAGCGCATACAAGGCGGTCGAGGTGGTGCGTCAGCTCCAGAAGGCCGGCCATCACGTCGCCGTCGCGATGACTCGTGCCGCGACGCGTTTCGTCGGGCCGCTCACCTTCGAGGCCATCACCCAGCGGCGGGTCGTCACCAGCCAGTGGACGCGGGGCGCCAATGCCGACATCGAGCACATCGCGCTCGCGTCCGAGGCCGCCCTGCTGCTCATCGTCCCCGCGACGGCCAACACGATCGCCCGTCTCGCACACGGGTTTGCCGACGACTTCCTGACCTCGCTCGCGCTCGCGACGCGTGCGCCCGTCCTGCTGGCGCCCGCAATGAACTCGCACATGTACGACCATCCGGCGACGCAGGCCAACATGGACCTGCTCCGTTCGCGCGGCGTGCGGTTCGTCGAGCCCGGTGAGGGTTACCTCGCCTGCGGCTGGGTCGGCAAGGGCCGCCTCGCCGAACCCGACGTCATCGCGAACGAGGCGCTCCGCCTCCTCGCTCCCGACACGTCGCTGCGCGGTCGGCGGCTGCTCGTGACTGCCGGACCGACCTACGAGGACCTCGATCCGGTGCGATACCTCGGCAACCGATCGAGCGGGCGGATGGGCATGGCTGTGGCGCACGAGGCGGCACGGCGCGGGGCCGAAGTGACGCTCGTCCTCGGTCCGACGTCGGTCGCGCCACCCGGAGGGGTGCGCACCGTGCGGGTGCGGTCCGCACGGGAGATGCACGAGGCCGTCACTGCCGGGCGCGCGCAGGCCGACGCGATCGTCATGGCGGCCGCCGTCGCCGACTACACCCCGGCCGATGGCGCAGCGCCCGCGAAGGTCAAGAAGCAGGAGGGCGCGCTGACGATCAGACTCGAGCGCACATCCGACATCCTCGAAGATCTGGGACGCTGGCGTGCCGGGCGTTTGCATCCCGTGCTCGTCGGCTTCGCCGCCGAGACGCACGACGTGCTTGCATACGCCGCCCGCAAGCGCGAGCAGAAGCAGGTCGACCTCATCGTGGCCAACGACGTCGGCAAGGCGGGCGCCGGGTTCGAGGTGGACACGAACATCGCGAGCTTCGTGACGGAAGATGGCGTGCAGTCGTTCCCGCTCGAAGCGAAGTCGGCACTCGCCGCCCGCATCGTCGATTTCGTCGCCCGGCGGCTTGCGGCCGCGTCCGCGGCGACGCCGGTTCCATGAGCGACACCATCGATCCCGGCGCGCAGTTGCGTGCCCACCTGCAGTTCTATGCCGAGTTCGGCGTCGCCGGTTTCTCGCGCGACGCCGCCTGGACGGCCAACCCGTCACGCACGGCTGACGTGGTCAGCGGAGAGGGGCCGCCGGGCGAGTCGCTCGGGCCGGCAGGGCCGGCGGTCGCCGCGGGGCCGTTGGCCGACCTCTCGTCGCTCGAGGCGCTGCGTGCGCACATCGGACCGGCCTGCACGCGCTGCAAGCTGTGTTCGCTTGGTCGCCGGCAGGTCGTGTTCGGGGTCGGCAATCCGTCGGCGGACCTCATGTTCGTCGGTGAGGCGCCGGGCGGCGACGAGGACGAGCAGGGCATTCCGTTCGTCGGCCGCGCCGGACAGCTGCTGACGAAGATCATCGAGGCGATCGAGCTGCGTCGCGACGAGGTGTACATCGCCAACGTGATCAAGTGCCGGCCGCCGGGCAACCGCAACCCGGAGCCCGACGAGGTGCTCGCCTGCGAGCCCTTCCTGATTCACCAGATCAATCTCGTGCAGCCGAAGGTGATCGTCGCGCTCGGCAAGTTCGCGGCCCAGTCGCTGCTGCGCACCGACACGCCGATCACGAGGCTGCGCGGCCGGGTGCAACCGTTCCACGGGGCGCAGCTCGTACCCACGTTCCATCCGGCCTACCTGCTGCGGAGCCCCGACAAGAAGCGCGAGACCTGGGAGGACATGAAGCTCGTGCGCTCGCTCCTGCGCGGCGAGGCGCGCTGATGCGGCTGGTCCGCGTGGCCGTGCCCGTCCCGGGGCTCGGCCTGCTGACCTACCGCCTGCCCGACGGCCTGCAGGCGCCCCGCGGCACGCGCGTCGTGGTCCAGGTCGGGCCGCGCAAGGTCACCGGACTCGTCACGCACGACAACGCGTCGCCCGACGGCACGCCGGCGCGTCTGCGCGACGTGCTCGAGGTCCTCGACGATGTGACGTTCCTGCCCGAGTCGGTGGTCGACCTCGCACTGTGGATGGGGGACTACTACCTCGCCGGTCCGGGCGACACGATCTCGGCGGCGATGCCCCCGAAGGGCTGGTTGCGCAGCGACATGACGGTGGCGCTCGCCGAGGACGCGTCCGACGCGGGCTCGCACGTCCCCCGCGATCTGCCGCTCGACCAGCAGATCGACGAGACCATCCTCGATCTCCTCCGCGCACGGGGCCCCATCGTCCGACGCCAGCTCGCGCGTGCCGTCGCCGCGCGCGCTCGCGATCTGGACGCCACCGCGGAGGCTGTATCGCGCGCGGTACGGCGACTGCTGCGTGCGGGTCATGTGCGCCTCCAGCCGGTGGTCACGGGCCACGCCGACGCGTCACGGAAGCGCCGCTGGATTCTTCCGACGGCCAACGCCTTCGATCACGCCGCGTTGCGGCTCGGCGCAAAGCAGGCGGCCGCCTGCGCGGTGCTGTCTGCCGCGCCAGAGGGCACCGACGCCGGGGTACTCCGCGATCACGGCATCGGCAGCGACGTGATCCGTCGGCTCGTCGCACTCGGACTCGCACAGGTGGAGTGGCGCGCGGCGGAGCGCGACCCCTTCGCCAGTGGATCGGCGGGCACCTCCGACGCTCCCGGCGCCGCGACGTTCCTGCCGTTGACGACCGAGCAGACGGCAGCGCTCGAGGCGCTCGTGCCGTCGATCGGCAAGGGATTCCAGCCTGCGTTGCTGCACGGCGTGACCGGGAGCGGCAAGACGCAGGTGTACCTCCGGCTGGCCCGCGCCGCACTCGATCAGGGACGCGGCGTACTGCTCCTGGTGCCCGAGATCGCGCTCACATCGGCAGTCGCGTCGTTGTTCCGCCGCGCGTTCGGCGATCGACTCGCGATCCAGCACAGTGCGCTGTCGGACGGCGAACGCTACGACCAGTGGCATCGCATCCGCCGCGGCGAGGTCGACATCGTGATCGGCACGCGGTCGGCGGTGTTCGCGCCTCTGCCTCGACTCGGGCTCGTGATCGTCGACGAGGAACACGACACGGCCTACAAGCAGGAGGAAAGTCCGCGCTATCACGGGCGTGACGCGGCGCTCGTGCGGGCGCGCGATGCGGGCGCGCTGGCGGTGCTGGGATCGGCGACGCCCTCGCTCGAGACCTGGCGGCACGCGACCGAGGGCCGCTATCGACTCGTGCGCATGCTGCAGCGCGTGAACGACCGTCCGCTCGCCGACGTGCAGACGATCGACATGCGGATGGTCTTTGCCGACGAGGGGCCCGACGTCGTCCTCAGCCAGCCCCTGCGCGCGTCGTTGCAGGCCTGCGTGGAGCGTCGCGAGCAGGCGATGGTGCTGCTCAACCGCCGCGGGTACGCGCCGTCGCTGTTGTGCCGTGGCTGCGCGAACACCGCCGAGTGCCCGAACTGCGCCGTGACCCTCACCGTGCACAGGCGCGCGGGCGAGGTGCGGTGCCACTACTGCGGATACGCGGCGCGGTTGCCGGGGAAGTGCCCCTCGTGCCAGGGAGAGTTCCTCGAGTACACCGGCGTCGGGACCGAACGCGTGGAGCAGGAGGTCGTGCAGGCATGTCCGGGTGCGCGCGTGGCGCGCGTCGATCGCGACACGATGCAGCGGCGGGGCGCGATCGGCAAGGTGCTGGCGCGCTTCGCGGCGCGCGAGATCGACGTGCTCGTCGGCACGCAGATGATCGCCAAGGGGCACGACTTTCCGCAGGTCACGCTCGTGGGCGTGGTCTCGGCCGACGTCGGTCTCGGTGTTGCGGACTTCCGCGCCGCCGAGCGTACGTTCCAGTTGCTGACGCAGGTGGCCGGACGTGCCGGGCGGGGCGATGCGCGCGGCACGGCGCTCGTGCAGACGCTGCATCCGCACCACTACGCGATCGAACTGGCGGCGCGGCAAGCGTACGACGAGTTCGTGGGGCGCGAACTGGAGTTCCGCGAACGGATGCGCTATCCGCCCTGGCTCTCGATGATCAACATCGTCGTGCGGCACGAGTCGCTGGCGACGGCGTTGAAGGATGCGTCGCTGCTCGTCGAGCGATTGCGCGCGGCTGCGGCATCACGGTTCGGTGTGCTGGGGCCGGCACCGGCGCCGCTCGGGCGGCTGCGCGGTGAATCGCGCGTGCAGGTCTTCCTCAAGGGGCGCGACCGGACCGCGATGCGCCAGGCCACGCGCGAGGCACTCGCCGGAATGCCTTCATTGCAGAAACGCGTCACGGTGGACGTGGATCCGCTGTCGATGCTCTGAAGAAATTGCAGAATTGCAGAATTGCAGAATTTCAGAAGGTCGTTGGCACCGCCAGCCGTCGCGGCACTACCGAAATTCCTGCAATTCCTGCAATTCCTGCAATTCTGCAATTCTGCAATTCCTCTACCGTCCCCCCAGGAATTCCGCGGGGCTTATCGGCACGGGCGTGAAGCTGAGCGCGAACATCACGATCGCAAAGCCGGCGAGCAGGAGGCGTCCGGTTCCGATCGGGATGTGTTCCTCGCCGACCGGTGGGTGGTCGAGCCCGAAGCTGTAAGTCATCAGGACGAGCAGCAGCGTCCAGATCACCCAGCTCGCCGACACGAACACGGCGAGTCCCAGGAGCACGAGAATCGACCCGATCGTCACGTAGCGCGAGTAGCGGCCGACGATGGCGTGCACGATGTGGCCGCCATCGAGCTGGCCCGCGGGGAACAGGTTGAGTGCGGTCGCCAGCAGGCCGAACCACGCGGCGAAGCCGGTGGGATGCATGACGAACACCGACCGTTCGGGAAGCGTGCCGAAGAACGCCTGCTGCAGCCACGTGAGCAGCAGCGGGTCGCCGAGGTTGATGCCCTCGAGCGGCACCGGTCGCGAGAGCCGGATGACGTACGACTCGGAGACGCCGTAGACCGCAAGCGGCACGAGCACGACGAACCCGGCAATCGGCCCGGCGATGCCGACGTCGAACAACGCCCGGCGCGTCCGCGGCAATGCCATCCGTATCACGGCGCCCAGCGTGCCGACGATGGAGAGGAACGGGGCGGGCACGAAGTACGGCAGCGACGCCGGGATCCGGTAATATCGGCAGGCGACGTAGTGGCCCATCTCGTGCGAGCCGAGGATCAGCAGCGCAGGCACGCTGAACCAGAGGCCGCCGGCGAGCGCCTGTGCCTGCGTCAGGTTCGCCGGCACCGGCCGGAGCCCGACGCCGGTGATGTAGTTGAAGAAGAACTGCGCACCGGCGAGCGTCATGGTGCAGAACGTCAGCACCAGGAGCAGCAGGTGGACCCAGGGCCGCGAGCCGCCGCGCGGGGCCGGCTCGGGGGGCGAGTCGGCGGTCAGCGGGCCGGTGACCCACGCGTTGCCGTCGCTGGACCAGCGCAGGGGCACGGGACGCTCAGGGTGATTCGGGCCGCCCGGATGACCGGGCCAGCCCGATGGCGGCAGGGGAGGCGGTGTCGACAAAGGCGGGCTCGTCGTCAGCCGCCGATGTTCTGGAGGTCCTTGCCCGGCTTGAAGCGGATGGTGCGTCCCGGCGGGATACGCACCTCCTTGCCGGTGCGGGGATTGCGGCCGATGCCGCGCTTGCGGGGCTTCACCTGGAAGACGCCGAAGCCGCGCAGTTCGATGCGTTCGCCTCGCTTCATCGCCTCCCGCATCGCCTCGAACACGGCCTCGACGGCGACCTCGGCCTTCACTTTCGTGATGTCCGCCACCGTCGCCACTTCGTTGATGATGTCGACCTTGATCATCGTCTTGCCGCTAAGAAGCATAGATTCAGGGACTTAGCAGTGTCAATCCGCAAGATGTCCGCATGAACGGCACGCCTGCTCGCGCGCTGCCCACGGTGGTGCTCGTGGGACGGCCTAACGTGGGGAAGTCCACGTTGTTCAATCGCATCACCCGGACGCGGCGCGCCATCGTCAACGCGATGCCCGGTACCACGCGCGACGTTCTCTCGCACGACGCCGAGTGGCAGGACGTGCCGTTCCGCCTCGTCGACACAGGCGGCATCTTCGGGCATACCGAGGATCCGCTGCACGACATGGTCGTCGAGCACGGCAAGCGGGCCATCGCGCACGCCGACCTCGTGATCTTCGTCGTGGACGGGCGTGAGGGCCGCATTCCCGGAGACGATGAGATTGCGGCAGCGGTGCGGGGCGCGAACGCGCCCGTGCTGCTGGCGGTCAACAAGGCCGACGACAAGCGCGCCCGCGACCGCATGTACGAGTTCTTCGCGTTCGGGTTCGACCACGTGTTCGAGATTGCAGCCGAGCACGGGACCGGGGTGCCCGACCTGCTCGATGCGGTCGTCTCGCAGTTGAAGGCGGCAGGCAAGGTCGCCGACGCCGTGGCGCTCGACACGCCCGAGGAGATCGCGGTGGCGATCGTGGGGCGGCCCAACGTCGGCAAGTCGTCGCTCGTCAATCGGCTGCTGCGCGAGGAACGGCTCATCGTCAGCGACATCCCCGGCACGACGCGCGACGCGATCGACACGCTGCTGCGCTGGCACAAGCGCACGTTCCGCATCGTCGACACCGCGGGCATCCGGCGCCCGGGACGCGTCGCCAGTTCGCATGCGGTCGAGATGGTGAGCGTGCTCACGGCACGGCGCGCGATGGAGCGCGCCGACGTCGCCGTGCTCGTCATCGACGCCTCGCAGGGTGCCACCGACCAGGACGCGGCGATTGCGGGGGAAGCCGAACGTCTCGGCTGCGGCATGATCATCGCCGCCAACAAATGGGACCTGACCAAGGGCGAGGGCGATCGCTTCTACAAGCAGTTCGACGAGGAGCAGCGCTTCCGGATGAAATTCCTCGACTATGCGCCGCTGCTGCACATCTCGGCGCTCACCGGCGAGCGCACCTCGAAGCTGCTCGAGACGGTCGACCGAGTGGCGACCGCTCGGCGCCGGCGCGTGACGACAGGTGAGCTGAACCGCTTCGTCGAAAGAATCACGCGCGAGCATCCCCCGACGAGTCCGGACAAGCGGCACGTGAGAATCCTGTATGCCGCCCAGACGGCGGTGGCGCCGCCGCAGTTCGTGTTCTTCACGAACGTGGCCACGGGGTTTCACTTCTCGTACGAGCGGTTCCTGGTCAACAGCCTTCGGGAGGAGTTCGGGTTCGAGGGCTCACCGGTCCGGATCACGGTTCGCCGCCGCGGTCGGGAGAAGAAGGCGGAGTAGCGCCGAACCCGGTACCCGGCGCCCGGAACCTGCCGCCCAATCGCTATACTTCCCAACGTGGCTGACACCCCCAGCGTGGCCATTCCCGACAAGCCCGCCTTCAAGGCCGGCGAGGTCTGCGAGATCGCGCAGATCCAGCCGTACGTGCTGCGGTCGTGGGAGTCCGAGTTCCCCGACCTCGGCCTGTCCAAGACGCCGGGCGGTCCGCGCGTCTACCGGCGTTCCGATGTCGAGCGGGTGCTGCGGATTCGCGACCTCGTGTTCACCGAAGGGTTGACGCTTGCCGGTGTCCGCCGCCGATTCGAGGACGAGCAGCCTCCGCCGCAGGACGACCTGTTCACTCTCGTCGCCGAGATTCAGGCAGCACAGGCGGCACGAGCGGACGCGACGGTCGGTGCGGCGCCGGCGGCCGCCTCGCCGTCGGCAGAGGCCGTCGCGCCTCCTGCGCCACACGTTGCAGCGACGCCGCAGATGCCCGACGCCGCCCGTGAGCAGATCGGCAAGCTCAAGGACGAGATGCGCGCCCTGCTCGACATGCTCGGCGGCGGGCAGTCCCGTCCGAGTGGCGGGATCGGCGCACCCTTGCCCGCCTCACGGAAGCGCTCGCGCAAGTCGGAGGGGTGAAGGCAGTGCCGGTCCACGTCATTCGGCACGGCCGTTCTTACCAGCCCGCCACGGGATGAGGTACACTTTGCGTTCGCGCCGCACGGCGCCGGTCGGGATGTAGCGCAGCCTGGTAGCGCACCTGAATGGGGTTCAGGGGGTCGCGAGTTCGAATCTCGCCATCCCGACCAACTATCCCCCCTGGCACGACGATGCCATTGTCAGCCTCGGAGTTTTTTCCGGGGCTGTTTGCGTTGACAGGGACGCGCTACTGCGCCCCATCCGGGCTTCCGTCGTCGCCGGCCACTATGCGCGCGCCATGGAGGCGCGCAGCCGCTTCGCGCAGTGTGGGATCGGCGCGTTCGATGAACTCGGCGAACTTCTCGAGCAGCTGGCTGCGACGATGCGGATCGGC
>JAEYZV010000155.1 GCA_023427865.1 Acidobacteriota bacterium | reverse complement strand
GCTACGTATGGCTATCAGGCTCAGACACGCGCCCTGAAGTCGCGGACGGCGCGCAGGACGGTCTCCTGTTCGATGAGGAAGGCGTCGTGGCCGTGCGGCGAGGTCAGCCAGAACAGCTCGCCGCTGGGGAGGCCGTCGGCGAGGGCACGCATCTCGTGCGGCGGATACAGCACGTCACTGTCGATGCCGACGACGAGGGCCGGCTGATGCAGCACGGCGAGCGCAGCCTGCACGCCACCACGCCCGCGACCGACGTCGTGCGAATCGAGGACGTGGGTCAGCGCGACGTAGGTACGCGCGTCGAAGCGATTCACGAGCTTCTCGCCGTGGCGATGGAGCCACTGCGCCACGTGCGGCTGTGTGGCATCGTGACGTCCCGAGCCGAAGCGCCGCTCGAACGAGGGGGCGCTGCGGTAGCTCACCATCGCCATCATGCGTGCGGTGGCGAGCCCGTTGCTGGCGCGGCCGTGCGGCCACTCCGGATCGGCGAAGATCGCCTGGCGCTGCACCTCGCTCAGCGCCACTGCCCACGGCGCATGCAGCGCGGGCGCGGCGAGCACGGCGATCGCGTCGACCATCCCGGGGTACAGCAGCGCCCACTCGAGCGCCTGCATCCCGCCCATCGACCCGCCGATCACCAGCCGGAGGCGGCGCACGCCGAGCGCGGCGAGCAGTTGCCGCTGCACGTGCACGACGTCGCGTACCGTGACGGCTGGCGCGTGCGGTTGCGCCCCGAACACGGCGTCCCACTCGCGCGAGCCCGGCCCGGTCGTCCCGTAGCAGCTGCCGAGCACGTTGCTGCAGACGATGAAGTCGGACGCCGGATCGAGTGCCCCGTCAGCACCGATCAGCGCGCCCCACCAGTCGCTCACATCCGCCGATCCGGTGAGCGCGTGGCACACGAGGACCGCGTTGTCGCCTGCCGCCGACAGTTCGCCCCACGTCTGGTACGCGACGGTCACGCGCGGCAGCACCGCGCCCGACTCGAGGATGACGGGCGCCGGCAGCACGTGCTGCTGGCGCCCGGTGGCCACGGGAACGTTCACGTCAGACCAGGACCGCCTCGCCGACCTGCGCGAACGCCTGGGCGAGGTCCGCCTTGATGTCGTCGATGTGCTCGATCCCCACCGAGATGCGCACGAGATCCGGTGACACGCCGGCAGTCGCCTGCTCCTCGTCGCTCAACTGCTGGTGCGTCGTCGTGCTCGGGTGGATGACGAGCGTCTTGGCATCGCCCATGTTCGCCAGATGGCTGGCGAGCTTCAACGAGTCGATGAACTTGCGCCCCGCCTCGCGGCCGCCCTTGATGCCGAAGGTGAGCACCGCGCCGAAGCCGTTGGTCAGGTACTTCTTCGCGAGGCCGTGACTCGGGTGGCTCTCGAGGCCGGGATAGCTCACCCAGCTCACCTGCTCGTGCTTCTCGAGCCAGCGGGCGAGTTCGAGGGCGTTGTCGCAGTGGCGCTGCGCGCGCAACGACAAGGTCTCGAGCCCCTGCAGGAACAGGAACGAGTTGAACGGGCTCAACGCCGGTCCGAGGTCACGCAGGCCCTCGACCCGGGCCCGGATGATGAAGGCGATGTTGCCGAACGGCCCGTTGACGCCAAAGGGCTCCGTGAACACGAGACCGTGGTAGCCCGGCGACGGCTCGGTGAAGAGCGGGAACTTGCCGGACTTGGCCCAGTCGAACTTGCCCGAATCGACGATCACGCCGCCGATGGAGGTGCCGTGGCCGCCAATCCACTTGGTCGCCGAGGCGACGACGATGTCGGCGCCGTGATCGATCGGCCGGCACACATAGCCGGCGCAGCCGAAGGTGTTGTCCACGATCAGCGGGATGCCGTTGTCGTGCGCGAGCTTTGCCAGGCCGGCCAGGTCGGGCACGTTGAACTTCGGGTTGCCGATCGACTCCACGTAGAGCGCCTTGGTCTTGTCGTCGATGAGGCGCGCGAAGCCATCGACGCTGTCGCCGTCGACGAACTTCACGCCGATGCCGAGACGCGGCAGCGCGACCTTGAACTGGTTGTACGTGCCGCCGTAGAGGTAGCTGGTCGACACGATGTTGTCGCCGGCCTGGGCGATCGTGGCGATCGTCAGGAACTGCGCCGCCTGGCCGCTGCCGGTGGCCAGCGCCATCACGCCGCCTTCGAGCGCCGCCACCCGCTGCTCGAAGACGTCCGTGGTGGGATTCATGATCCGCGTGTAGATGTTCCCGAACTCCTGCAGCGCAAACAGGCGCGCGCCGTGATCGGAGTCGTTGAACGTGTACGACGTGGTCTGGTAGATGGGCACGGCCCGCGCATTCGTACCGGGCGCGGGCTGTTGTCCGGCGTGCACCTGCAACGTCTCGAAACGGTACTGGCTCATGGCAAGTCGATCCTCGGCGCGCTCGTTCGCGCGGTGTGGCCGTCCGGCAGGGCGAGGCACCCGACCGGAGCAGCCGTGTCGGGTCGGAGAGATGCGGGCGGCGTCCGGCCTACCCTGGCGACACTCCCGCCCGCTCCTGTGCCTGGCTGCAACAGGAGCACGTGGGCTGGATCGCGAGTCGCATGATCTCCAGTATCCGAAGTGGCCGTGACCGGGGGCAACCCCACCCCGCGTCATAGCCTCGCCCGCCTCGCAGGCGTCCCTCCATCACAACGCTTCCTGACTGGCGGACGCACGACGCGCAGTGCGCCCCCCAGGATGTGATCGGGATGGCCCTGCGATTCACGCCAGGTCAGCGGCGCGACTCACGACCCTCGACGTCCGAGCGCGTGCGGGACGGCCGCCGCAGTTGCCGTGAACGAGGTCGGAAGGCCCGTTCGGGGGACGCAAGGTCGAGAGGCGGAGCCGGAAAACTGCAGGGAGACGCGGACGCACATATACCCACGGGACGTTCGACGCGCTAAACGCCTCTTGCGCTCCGGTCGTAAACTAGACTTGCCGAGTGGCCAGCCGTCGAGGCTGGCCAACCGGCACGCAGGCCGCGGGTGCACGCCGAGGTAGAGGCAACGAGCGGGGCGAGGAGACGGTATTTTCCTCAGGGGTTGGGGTTAACCGACAGCACTCTTCGCGCCATCGATGTCCTCTATTCGGGTGCTCCCGCGGTTGGCGTCTTGTACCACACCTCCGGCCGGGCGTCCACGTCAATCTCGGCCGCCGGCATTCGGCCGTCGGGCATTGGAAACCGCGAGCGGCTCCCCGCCGCGAAGCCCCACCAGGGACCAAGGAGGAAGGACGGAGGAGGAAGGACGAAGGAGAAGGGCGCAGCCGGCTGACGGTTCTCGCACGTCGCTGCCGGTTCGAAGGCCGGAGGCCGACCGCCGAAGGCCGTCCGTCAGTAGATCGGATGCTGCGTGACGAACAACGTCACCATGAAGGTCAGGAACAGCGCGAACCCGAGCAGCACCATCTCGTGCAGCCGCTGCGATCGGCAACGGCCCCCGAGCACCATGAACACCGGGAACAGCACGGCCGCGTACCGCCCGATGCCCTCGAGCGCACTGCCGCTCAGGGGTACGAGCAGGCTCACGAGCACGTAGCTGCCGAGCGCCACGCCCAGGCGTGCGAACACCGCCGGCGTGAGCGCCAGGAACAGGAACGCCGCCGCGCCGTGCAGGAGGCGGTACGGCGCAAGCGGCGACACGAAGAAGTAGTCGTAGGGCCCGTACCGGATCAGTCGCGACGTGAGCTTCAGCAGTTGTTCCCACGGCGGATGCCCGAGCGAGTAGCCCCAGTGCGCCTGCGAGGACAGCCAGGCGAGCGGGTGCCCCGCGAGCCCGTACACGTACAGGCAGTACCCCGCCAACGCCGTCGGAACCGGGAGGAGCCAGGCGAGGCGGATGGCGATCGTGCGCAACCCGTCTGGTGTTCGCAGCGCCAGCAGGAGCAGCGGAACCGCGATGAGAATGCCGTTCGGACGCGCCAGCGTGGCGAGGGCGCCCCACACGCCTGCCGTCGCCCAGCGGCCATGCCAGGCGGCGTGCACCGCGAGCACGCTCGTCAGGAGCAGCAACGCCTCGGCATACACGCGCGTGAAGAAGACCGAGAAGGGGAACAGCGCGAGATAGAGGACCGTGCGACGGGCTGCCTCGCGGTTGCCGAAGACCGACTCGGCGAACCGGTGGAGCACGACGAGCGCGGCGGCAAACGCCGAGCACGAGACGAGAATCCCGGCGATCCACACGGCGCGTTCGCTGCCGCCGAACGGCCACGCACAAGCCCGCACGAGCAGCGGGTACAGCGGGAAGAACGCGATGCTGCTCTGCCCGTCGGGATCGAAGTAGTAGCCACGCCGCGCGATGTCGAAATACCACCCCGAGTCCCACGCCACGAACGTCTCGATGAACTTGCTGCGCTCGAATGGGAGCGAGAACGTCCGGGGGCGCGAGGCCGAGAACAGCAGATTCGCCATGAAGGCGATCGCGAACGTCCCGATGCGGGTGACGACGAGTGCGAAAGTGACGTCGAGCAGGGCCGCGCTCACCCCCGTGCGATGTGCCACCATCACCCTCGTGCGCGACAGCACGTGCGAGAGCATCGCGCCGAAGAGCCTGCTCCGGTCGGGCAGCGCCAGGCGCAGCGGGATGAGCAGGGCGAGCACGAGAACGGGCTTTGCCGGCTGCGTCAGGCTGAGCGGGCCGATTTGCCCGCCACCGGTTGCCAGCAGCAGGAGCAACGCAAGGCCATAGCCGGCGAGCACGAGGTCGAGCAGCCCGACGAGGGCCGCGCGCACACGCGACCACACCGTCGTGACCGGCACGGCGCCAGCCGGAACCGACACCACCTCGGGTGGTGACAGATCGAAGTCGACGGACATGGAAGAGCCGGTAGTATTGGCAAAGCTCAACCTTATGGCAAGCGCAAAATGCCCGGAAATCCGCCAACTATCGAAGCGCAGGGCTCAACCTGCGAGGCCCGCCACGGCGTGGCGAACGCGGTGTCACCACGCTCCGATGCCGTCGCTGCCCTGACGCGCGCCTGAGCGCACGCGATTGTGGTGTACGTTGGGGGACCGGATACGCCGGGGGCCGGGGACCGGGTACCGGGGCCGGGTGCCGAGAACCGGGTTCAGACTTTCGGCGCTCGACTCCCCTTCTGACTTCCGACTTCTGACTTCTGACTTTCTACATGTCTCCAACACTCCTCGTCCTCGCTGCCGGCATGGGCAGCCGCTACGGTGGCCTCAAGCAACTCGATCCGATGGGCCCGCACGGTGAGACCGTCATGGACTACGCGATCTTCGACGCCCTGCGTGCCGGCTTCGGGCGCGTGGTGTTCGTGATCCGTCGCGACTTCGAGGAACCGTTCAAGCAACAGGTGCTCTCGCGCTACGAGGGCCGCATCGACGCGAGCTACTGCTTTCAGGACCTGGACAACCTTCCTGCCGGCTTCACGCGGCCCGAGGGGCGGACCAAGCCGTGGGGCACCACGCATGCGATCCTCGCGGCACGCGACGTCGTCAAGGAACCGTTTGCCGCGATCAACGCCGACGACTTCTACGGCCAGCACTCGTACCAGGTCCTGCACGACTTTCTCGCCGACCCGGCGCGTCAGCAGGACCCGCACACGTACGCCATGGTCGGCTTCACGCTGCGCTACACGCTCTCGCCGCACGGCACCGTTGCACGCGGCGTGTGCGTCACCGACGCGCAGGGGCACCTGCAGTCGATTCGCGAACTCACCAAGATCGGGCCGGTCGGCGACCACGTCGAGAACCAGGCCAGCGATCCGCCGGAGCGGTTCACCGGCGACGAACCCGTGTCGATGAACATGTGGGGCTTCACGCCGGCGCTCTTCCCGCAGATCGCCCGCGTCTTCGAGGAGTTCCTCGCCCGCGAGGGCCAGGACCTGAAGTCGGAGTCCTACATCCCGGCAACGGTCGACGTGCTCATCAACCGCGGGGAATGCGTCGTGAAGGTGCTGCCCACGAGCAGCCGCTGGTTCGGCGTGACGTACCGCGACGACAAGCCGGCCGTGATGAACGCGATGGCGGATCTGGCCACGAGCGGCGCCTACCCCGCGCCGCTGTTCGGCTGATCGGATGGCGCACGGCTTCCCGGCGCGTGACCTGCGCGCCCTCGGCCAACGCTTCGTGGTGCATGGCTGCCTGCGGGGAGCCGTGCCTCACGGCAGCGGACACATCAACGAGACGTATGCGGCCACGTACGATCAGGCCGGCCGCGACGTCCGGTACATCCACCAGCGCATCAACAGCCACGTGTTCGGTCAGCCCGAGCGGCTGATGGACAACGTCGCCCGCGTACT
The DNA here is from genome assembly GCA_023427865.1 of Acidobacteriota bacterium. Classification (GTDB taxonomy): domain Bacteria; phylum Acidobacteriota; class Vicinamibacteria; order Vicinamibacterales; family Vicinamibacteraceae; genus Luteitalea. The sequence goes on along the minus strand of JAEYZV010000155.1, from coordinate 985 downwards.
CGCGCACGCGGCCGTGCGTCTCGAAGGCGCGCCGGACGCCTCGCGCCGCACGCTCACGCTCGTGCCGGCGCGCGACGGGCGCCCGTACGTCGTCGACGATGAAGGAGCGGTGTGGCGTACGTACCTCTTCATCGAACGTGCGCGCACCTACGACATCGTCGAAACGACGGCGCAGGCCGAAGCCGCCGCGAGGGCGTTCGGGCAGTTCCAAGCGCTGGTGGCCGATCTGCCAGGTGCGCGTCTGCACGACACGATCCCCGACTTCCACCACACGCGGCGCCGCTTCGACGCCTTCATGGCCGCGGTGCAGGCCGACCCGTGCAACCGCGCGGCCCACGCGCGACACGAGATCGCGCTCGCGCTCGCCCGTGAGGCCGACGTCGATCGACTGCTCGCAGCCGCGGCAACCGGGACGCTGCCAGAGCGCGTGACGCACAACGACACGAAGTTGAACAACGTGATGATCGACGAGGCCACCGGCGAGGCGCTGTGCGTCGTCGATCTCGACACGACGATGCCGGGGTTGGTGGCCTACGACTTCGGAGACATGGTGCGCACGGCCACGAATGCGGCCGCGGAAGACGAACCCGATCGGTCGCGCGTGCGATCGCAACCGGAGATGTTCGAGGCGCTCGCGCGGGGGTACCTTGCGACTGCCGGCCCGTTCCTCACGCCAGCGGAAATCGAGAGCCTTGCGTTCGGCGGCCAGTTGATCGCGCTCGAGCAGGCCATCCGTTTCCTCGGCGACTATCTGCAGGGCGACACGTACTATCGCGTGAGCCGTCCCGAACACAACCTGCAGCGGGCGCGCGCGCAGTTCGCGCTCGTCCAGTCCATCGAGCAGCAGCGCGAGGCCTACGAGCGCATCGTCCGCCGATACGCGACGGCGGGTACGTAGCCGTCGGGCGATCATCCGCGTTCGGACGTAGCTGTCGGGCCTCGCCCGACGGGCGGAGATCTTCAGGTTGTAGCCCTCGGGCCCTCC
>JAEYZV010000565.1 GCA_023427865.1 Acidobacteriota bacterium | reverse complement strand
CCTTCGGCGGCGACGGCAACCGTGGCGAGGTCCGGGAACGACGGGGCGATGCGCACGGTGCGGTCGTTCGGATCCTTGCCGAGCGGATGCGTAGCGCCAGCCGGGGTCAGTTCCACGCCGGCCTCCTTGGCGACGCGCACGAACTCGCGCGCGCACCCGTCGAGCACGTCGAGGGCGATGAAGTAGCCGCCCCTGGGCACGAGCCAGGAAGCGACGCCGGTGCCACCGAGGTGCTGCTCGAACGTGTCGGCGACCGACGCGAACTTGGGCGCGAGGATCTCGCGGTGGCGGTCCATCAGTGCCAGCAGGCCGTCGGTGTCCTTCAGGAAACGGACGTGGCGCAGCTGGTTCACCTTGTCGCCGCCGATCGTGCGCTTGCCCATGCGGCCGAGGAACCACTTGACGTTGTCGGCCGAACCGGCAAGCAGCGCCACGCCGGCACCGGCGAGCGTGATCTTCGAGGTCGACCCGAACACGAACGCACGGTTCGGGTTCCCGTGACGCGCGCATGCCTCGATGAGGCTCGGGATCTCGATGCGCTCGGCGGTGAGGTGGTGCACCGCGTAGGCGTTGTCCCAGAAGATGCGGAAGTCGGGCGCCGCGGTCTTCATCGCCGCCAGCCGATCGACGACGGCGTCGGCGTACACCGCTCCCGAGGGATTTGCGTACTTGGGCACGCACCAGATGCCCTTGATCGCCGGGTCCTCGGCCACGAGCCGCTCGACGAGGTCCATGTCGGGGCCGTCGGCGCCGAGCGGCACTGCGATCATCTCGATGCCGTATTCCTGGCAGATCGCGAAGTGTCGGTCGTAGCCGGGCACCGGGCAGAGGAACGCGACGCGCGATTCGCGGCTCCACGGACGCTCGCTGCCCACCGTGCCCGTGAGCAGGCTGTAGGCGATGGCGTCGTGCATGAGCGCGAGGCTCGAGTTGTCGCCGATGATCACCTGTGCCGGCGTGGCGCCGAACAGCGGCGCGAGCAGGGCGCGCAGTTCGGGCAAACCCTGGAGCACGCCGTAGTTGCGCGTGTCGGTGCCGTCGGCGGCAACGTGGTCGGCTTCACCCGGCAGGCCGAGCAGGCCATTCGAGAGGTCGAGTTGCTCGCTGGACGGCTTGCCGCGCGTGAGATCGAGCTTCAGCCCGCGCTGCCGGAACGCGTCGTAGCGGCGCTGGATCTGATCGGGGAACGCGGAGAGGGCGTCGGTCGGAAGAGTCGTGAGGGCAGACACCAGCCCTCAAGGGTAGCGCAGAGCCGCGGTCAGCGCGAGGGCTGCGGGCCGCCGTCGGGCTCGGCGATGAACTTGTAGCCGATGCCGCGCACCGTGAGCACGTGCCGCGGCGTGGCGGGGTCCTCGTTGAGGAAGCGCCGGAGCCGGACGATGAAGTTGTCGATGGCACGCGTGTCGGTGTCCTCGTGCAGGTTCCAGACGTCCTCGAGGATCGCCTTGCGCGAGACGACCTTGCCGGCGTTGCGGAGCAGGTACTGCAGCAGGTCGGCCTCCATCGCCGTGAGGTGGTACGGCATGGTCCCGACGCGAAGTTCGAGCGCGGCCGGGTCGAAGACGTTGCCGGCAAAGGTGATGAGCTCGCCGCGGGGTTCGGGCGCCTGCGGGGCACGACGGACCCAGGCATTGCGGCGCAGCAGGCCGCGCACGCGCGCAAGCAGGATGGCGAGCTCGAACGGCTTCGGCAGGTAGTCGTCGACGCCGGCTTCGAAGCCCTGGAGCACGTCCTCCGATCGTCCGCGCGCGGTGAGCATCAGGATCGGCACGAAATCACCGCGCTGGCGCAGCGTGCGCGTGACCTCGAAGCCGTCGCGCCCGGGGAGCATGACGTCGAGGACGATGGCGTCGAACGCGCCCGGTTCGCGGTCGAGCCGTGCGAGAGCGTCCTCGCCATCGGCCGACACGATCACCTGATGGCCGTCAGCCTCGAGGTTGAAGCGCAGGCCCATCGCGAGGTGGGGCTCGTCCTCGACCACGAGGATCCTCGCCACGTCAGGCCCGTCCCATCCTCGGCAGGTCGATCGTGAACGTCGATCCCTTGCCCTGGCCGGCGCTTGCCGCGAACACGCGGCCGCCGTGCTGCCTGACGATCGAGCGGACGATGTAGAGCCCGAGGCCGGTGCCCTTGACCTTCGATCCGCGCCACTGGAAACGATGGAAGCGGCGGAAGATCCGCTTCAGCTGCCCCTGCGGAATCCCGACGCCGTTGTCCACCACGCGCAGCCGCACGTGGTCGTCGCGTGTGCTCACGTCCACTGCGACATGCACATCGTCGCGCGAGTACTTCACGGCGTTGTCGAGGAGGTTGGAGAGGACGCTGCGCAGCTGGTCGGCGTCACCTTCCACGATCGCACCGTCCGGCGACGACACCGACAGCGTCATCGTCTCGGCCGAGAGGTGGTGGCGCAGTCGTGCGACGTCGAGCACCTCGGCGGCCAGCGCCGCGATGTCCACGGGACCGCGCTGCTGCGGACCGACGCGCTGGCCGGCGATGCCGGCCTTGAGCACCTGCTCGACGGTCTGCTGGAGACGGTCGGCGTCGGCGAGCATGATGCGGTAGAAGTCGCGCCGCTGTGGTTCGGTCACCTCGCGCGCCTGCAGGGTCTCGAGGTAGAGGCGAATGGACGCGATCGGCGTCTTCAGCTCGTGGGTGACCGCGTTGATGAACGCGTCGTGCTGGTCGTTGCGGCGTAGTTCACGCACGAGGAAGACCGTGTAGACGATGATGCCGGCGATGATCAGGGCGAAGGCGATGACGCCGAGCACCAGCGGCAGCAGGCGCGGGCCGTGGACGTAGATCCAGCCGATGTTCAGGCTCACCGCCGCCGCCACGAGGACGACGCAGAGCGCCACGAACACGATGATCGCTGTCCGGCGGGTCACATTGGGATTCTACAAACGCGGGACGCCGAACGCCGAACGTCGGCCGGGGAGAGGGACGCCTCGGCGAAGCGCCCCTACCAGCAGCGGTGTCGAGTCACGGCCAGTGCGTAGCCGTCGG
>JAEYZV010000545.1 GCA_023427865.1 Acidobacteriota bacterium | reverse complement strand
ACGCTGCCTGCCACGCCGGCACGCGCCGACGGCCCGGCCGGCGGCGTACCCGCGGTCGCTTCGCAGGTCGGGAGCGTCACCGTGCGCGTGCGCGACGCGGCCGACGGCACGCCGGTGTCGGGCGCCCTCGTTCGCTGCGGGGGCGCGGTACCGGCCATCACCACGCAGAACGGCGAAACCACGCTGGACCGGTGCGACGAGCCGATGGCGATCACGAGCGGCCGGCACGTGCCGGTGCACCTGCAGCCGCCGTTCCCGTCGACGCTCGACGTGCGGATGTCCCCGGAGCCGCGTGCCTCGGAGACGGTCATCGTCGTCGGCCCGGCCGCCGGCGCGTCGGAGGACGCCGTGCCGGCGCAGATCGCCATCGGCCGCGAGGAATTGGCGATGCTCCGGAGCGTGACGTTCGACGACCCGTTGCGCACGCTGCAGCAGTTGCCGGGAGTGGCGACGAGCGACGAACTGCGCGCCGAGCTCTCGGTGCGCGGCAGTCCATTCCGCCAGGTGGGGCTCGTGCTCGACGAGGTGAAGAGCCGCCTGCTCGTGCACACCGTGCGCGGTGTCGAGCAGACCGGCTCGGTCGCACTGCTGAACGCTGACCTCCTGGACGCCGCCACGCTCACCTCCGGCGCGGGTCCTCAGCGTTTCGGCAACACCATCGGGGCGGAGCTGGCCATTCGCACGCGGGCGGGTCGATCGGATGCGCTGCACGGACGCGGCCTCGTCAGTGCGATCGCGTCCACGGCGTACGTCGAGGGCCCGCTCGGGTCCGATCGCGTCACCGTCATCGCCGGGGCGCGGCGCAGCTACGCGTCGTGGATCGTGCGTCGGATCGATCCCGATGTGAGCGGCACGTTCGAGTTCACCGACATGCAGGCCAGGGTGGACGCGCGGCTGTCGTCGCGCCAGACGCTGAGTGCGGGCGTGCTCGCGGGCACGTCGACCTACGACGAGCGCGGACGCCGCACGGGCGCGAATGCGTTGGACGAGGGCCGAAACCAGACGGCGATGGGCACGCTCGCGTGGCAGGCGCAGCTCGGGTCACGCTGGCTCGTGCGGCAGCGGGTTGCCGGCATCTCCAGCCGCTACCGCAACGAGAACCCCGACGCGTCGCCGCTCGACAACGGCACCGAACACGAGTGGCTGTCGCGCTCGGCCGCCGAGTGGGCCGCGACGAGCGGCGTGTCGATGGATGCTGCGGTGCAGGTGCAGAGGTTCGTCAGCCGGGGGACGTCGCTCGTCTACCACCCTGTGACCCGCTCGGAAGACGCCGTCGCGGCGCATGCCGGCGCGCAGACGATGACGGGCGGGCACGTGCACGGGCGGTGGACGCCGCATCGCGCGCTGACGCTCGGCGCCGGCCTGCGTGCCGACCGCGTCCACGGGCTCGAGACGTTTCTTGGAGGCTGGGGGCAGGCGCAGGTCGCCCTGCCGCAGGATGTCGTGTTCACCGTCGCCGCGAGTCGCCATGGCCAGTCGCCCGACGTGATCCAGCGCTTCGGTCCGGCCGGAACGCCATCGCTGCGGTTCGAACGTGCGCGCTTGCTCGACGCGAGCCTGGCATGGCGACGCGCCACATGGGGGGTGGCCGTGAACGCCTACCATCGGCGCGAACGCGACGGGCTCGACACGCCTGACCGTCAGTTCCGCCTGGGCGCGGATGGGCGGATTGCCGGCGGCAACCCGCACGCGCCGTGGTCGAACGCGCTGGACGGGCACGCCCGTGGCGTCGAGGTGCTCGTGCGGCGGCAGTCGGCCGCGGGCACGGGAGGTCCGCGCTGGTCCGGCTGGATCGGCTACGGCTACGGCCGCACGACGTACTCGGGAGACCTCGATCCGTCGTTTGCCGGAGCGTTCGACCAGCGGCACGTCCTGACGATCTCCGCGACGGCACGGCTCGGCCAACGGTGGGACATGAGCAGCACGCTGCGGCTGGCCACCAACTGGCCGTACGACGGCTGGTTCGAACGGCGCGCCGATGCACGCGTCTTCCTGTCCACCCGGCGCAACGACCTGCGGCTGCCCGACTACGGGCGACTCGACGTGCGCGTCCGGCACCGCGTGCCGGTGCCGGTCGGCCGGTTGATGCTCTTCGGCGAAGTCCTGAACGCCACGAACGCGGAGAACCGTCGCCAGGTGAGCGCCGGCATCGATCTGCGCACCGGCGCGGTCGGACGTCTCTTCGAACGCCAGCTGCCGATCATCCCCGCGATCGGGATCGCTTACTAGTTCTAGGAGACGGACGGTGGAGCCGCCCGCCGACGGGCGAGCGCGCCGCACCAGACGCCTGCACCCAGGCGGGCGCTGCCACACCAACGAAGGCCGACGGCCGAACGACGAAGGCCGGCTCTATACTGGTGCGTCATGAGTGCTTCGTCCTCCTCGCCCAAGAAGATCGTCCTGGCCTATTCCGGCGGGCTCGACACGTCGGTCATCCTGCCCTGGCTCAAGTCGCGGTACCCGGGCGTCAAGCTGTATGCGTTTGCCGCGGAGCTCGGCCAGGGTGACGAACTCGAGGCGATCGAGGACAAGGCGAAGAAGAGCGGCGCCGACGCGGTGCTCGTCAAAGACCTCCGGAAGGAGTTCGCCGAGGAGTACTGCTTCCCCATGCTCCGCGCACACGCCACGTACGAGCAGGACTACCTGCTCGGCACGAGCATCGCGCGGCCGCTCATCGCCAAGCACCAGGTCCTGTACGCGCAGAAGGTCGGCGCGGACGCCGTCGCGCACGGCGCCACCGGCAAGGGCAACGACCAGGTGCGCTTCGAGCTCACCTACCTCGCGCTCGATCCCTCACTGAAGATCGTCTCGCCCTGGAAGGACCCGCAGTTCCTCGACGACGGCCTCACCGATCGCGAGACGGCCATCGACTACGCGCGCACGCACGGCATCCCCATCCTGCAGACCAAGAAGAAGATCTACTCGCAGGATCGGAACCTGTGGCACATCAGCCACGAAGGCGCCGAGATCGAGGATCCGGCCGAGGAACCCAACGAGCGCGTGTACACGATCTCGGTGCCGCCCTCGAAGGCGCCCAACCGCGCCGAGTACGTCACCATCGACTTCGAAGCCGGCGTGCCGGTGGCGGTCGACAAGAAGAAGTTCGCCGGCAAGGGCCATGCGCTGATCGCCCTGCTGAACGAGATCGGCGGCCGCCATGCGGTGGGCCAGACCACGCTCGTCGAGAACCGCCTCGTCGGCATGAAGAGCCGCGGCGTGTACGAGACGCCGGGCGGCACGATCCTCTACGAGGCCCACAAGGCGCTCGAGCAGATCTGTCTCGAGCGCGAGCTGTACCACGAGAAGCAGCGCATCGCACTCAAGTACGGCGAGCTCGTGTACTACGGGCAGTGGTTCCACCCGCTGCGCGAAGCACTGCAGGCCTTCGTCGATCACGCCAACAAGGTGGTCACCGGTCGCGTCCGCGTGAAGCTGTACAAGGGACGCGCGACCGCGGTCAGCGCCACCTCCCCGCTGTCGCTCTACGACACGCGCCTGGCGAGCTTCGCGATGGCCGACTACGACGTGACGGCCGCCCGCGGGTTCATCGACCTGTTCGGGCTCCCCATGAAAGTCCGCGGCCTCAAGCAGCAGGTGCCCTGACCGCCACGGCGGTCCGAGGCTAAAGCTCGGCAGCTCCGGAGCCGATGTCTGACGAAGGGCGCTCGTGTGGGGCGCCCGACGCCCGATGCCCGACGCCGCTTCCCCGTCAGCACGGCGCGCGAGCGTGGGCTTGCTCGGCGCGGCTCTCGTCCTCTGCGCCCTGGGCCTGCTGACGCTCCTCGCCCGGGCGGCCGGCGCCCCCCCAGGACCGCTCCGCCTGAACATCCACCCCGGCACCGGTGTCCTGCTCACGGCGGGCATCGCGAGCATCCTCGCCGCCTGGCGCGGTCGCGATGCGATCGCGCAACGCCTGTCGCTGCTCGCCGCAGTCCCATCGGCGGTCGCGATCGTCCTTCTGGGCGTCCGCCGTGCAGTGCCGGCAGCCGCACCGCACCTCCAGGCCCTCGAGCCATGGCTGCCTGTGCACCAGGCGATGCTGTGCATCAGCGTCATCGCGCTGATCGCCTGTGCGACGTCGCGCCCGGGAATGCTGTCGCCCCTACGGCTCTCGCTCGTGCAGACCTGTGGCGGCCTCCTGCTCGCCTTTCTCGCCACCACCAGCTTCGTGACGTGGACGGCCGACGGTGCCGATCAAAGCTGGCTGCGCCATCTCCTGATGTCGCCGCAGCTGTCGGTGTGCTGCCTGCTCGTGGCCGCTGCCGTGCTGTACGACCGCATCGGTGTCGGCGACCCGACGTGGCAGCGCTGGCTGCCGGCCACCGTCACCGTGTTCGTCGGCGCCTGCGCCGTGATCTTCGCGCAGGCCCTGAGTTCCCAGGAAGGCACGAGTGTCCGGCGCCAGGCGGCCACCGAGACACGACGCCTCGGCGAACTCCTGCAGCAGCACGTCCGCGTGATGCAGGGCGGCCTCGAGCGGATGCGCGCCAGGTACCAGACCGGCGCGGTGGCGACGCGCGCCGAATGGGAGGCCGACGCGATCGAGTACGTCAGGGATTACCGCGGCGTGCTCACGAGCCTGGCCGTCACCGATGCCGAAGGGAGGGCGCTCTGGGTGGTGCCCGCGGGGCCTGCGGCCGAACGACGGCTGACCTCCGATGCGTGGCGCACGGCGACGCGTCTCGCGGCCCGGCGTCTGGATGCCGTCGCGTGGTCGCCCCTGGACGGCGACCCGAACCAATCGCGTGCCTTCTCGATCGCGCTGGGCCTCGCCCCTTCGCGCGTGACACATACCGACGACGCGTCGCGGGTGTTGTCGGCGTGGTTCGGCGTGCAGCCCCTCCTGCAGGCGGTGACCACCGGCTCCCCGTACGCCGTTCGCGTCAGTTTGCAGGACGGCACGCTGCTGCACGCGCACCTCACGCCGGCACCGGCTCGGAGATTCGCGCAAGCGACCGATCACGTGTCCGACGTGCGCCTGCCCGGCGGCACGGCGCTCGTGCTGCAGGTGTCGCCGACGCCCAGCCTGCTGGCCGACCAGGTGAGCGGCCTGCCCCGCCTCGTGCTCCTGCTCGGCTTGCTGCTCGCCGGCGTGGCCGGTGTCGCCACCCGCGTCTACTCGGTCGGCCGCGCGCATGCCGCGGCGCTCACGGCGAGTAATGCGTCACTGCAGGCCTCGCTGAAGGCGCTCGCGATGGTGCGCGATCAGTTGATGCAGTCGGAAGTCCGCTTCCGCGGCCTGTTCCTCACGTCGCCACTGGGACTGATGCTCTCCCGGGGCGACCGGCAGGTCGAACACGTGAACCCGGCCTTGCTCTCGATGCTCGGCTACACCTTCGACGAGCTCTCGGCGATCCCGCCAGCCGACCTGCTGACCGACAAGAGCCTGCTCGAACGACAGGCCGAGGACCTGCAGACCCGTGGATCGTACGGGCCGTATCGCACCAGGCTGCTCGCGCGCGGCGGCGCGGAAGTGCCGGTGCTGGTGACGGGCACGATGATGCGCGACGCCCAGGGCGTGCCGATGGTGTGGTCCTTCGTGCAGGACAACACCGTGGAAACGGTCGCGGACGCCGATCGCGCGCGCTACCTCGCCGAACTCGAGGCGCAGGCGGTGGAACTGGCGCAGGCACGCGACGCCGCCCTTGCCGCGACGGCGGCAAAGAGCGGGTTCCTCGCGACAATGAGCCACGAGATCCGCACGCCGATGAACGGCATCATCGGCATGACGGGGCTGCTGCTCGACACGCCGCTCACGAGCGAGCAGCGGGAGTTCGCCGAGGCGGTGCGCGGTTCGGCCGAGCACCTGCTGACGATCGTCAACGACATCCTCGACTTCTCGAAGATCGAAGCCGGCAAGCTCGCGCTCGAGACCGTGGAGTTCGACGTCCGCGCCATCCTCGAGGATGCGCTCGACCTCGTCGCCGAGCCCGCACGCAAGAAGGGGCTCGAGTTCGGCGGGTTCGCCGCGCCCGACGTGCCATCGGTGGTCAAGGGCGACCCGGGCCGCCTGCGCCAGGTGCTCCTCAATCTCCTGAGCAACGCCGTGAAGTTCACCGAGGCGGGCTCGGTCAGCGTGCGCATCTCGGTCGACGAGGCCATCGGCTCGCGCGCCACCATCCGTTTCGAGGTGATCGACACCGGCGCGGGCATCCCCCTTCACGTGCAGGCGCGGCTGTTCGCGCCGTTCACGCAGGCCGATGCCTCCACCACGCGCAAGTACGGCGGCACGGGCCTCGGGCTCGCGATCAGCCGGCAACTCGCCGAAGCCATGGGCGGGCAGGTCGGCCTGCGCAGCATGCCCGGCCAGGGCAGCACGTTCTGGTTCACCATGCGCGTCGAGCGCGTGACGTTCGTCGACGACGGGGTGGCCAGCGGACAGCTGCGCGGACGTCGTGCGCTGTGCGTGAACGACAAGGAGCTCAGTCTCCACGTGTTCAGGAGCCTGCTCAGCGCATGGGGCGTGGAGGTCACGTGCGCAACGACGCCGGCGGCGGCGCTGCAGGCACTCGACGACGCCGACGCGGCCGGGCGGCCCTTCGACTTCGCGGTGCTCGACCGCGAGATGCCGGACGTCGACGGGTTCACGCTCGGGGCGCTCGTGCATGCGCGTCCGGCGACGCATGCGTTGCCCCTGCTGCTCTCCTCACCCGTCGTGTCGCCCGGCGGCCTCGATGAGGCCATCGCGCATGGGTTCATCGGGCTGATCACCAAGCCGGTGAAGAAGCGGTACCTGCTGCAGGCCCTCACCCGCGCGCTCGCACTCGACACCGTCACGAGCCCCGTCGGTGCCACGCCGCTCGCCGCACGCCACGAAGTGCCACCCGGTGCGGTACCGGCACGCCGCGTGCGGGTGCTGCTCGCCGAGGACAACCCGGTGAACCAGCGCGTCGCGGTGCGGATGCTCGAGAAGCTCGGATATCGCGTCGACGCGGTCGCCAACGGCCTCGAGGCCGTGGAAGCGCTCGGCCGACTGCCCTACGACGTCGTGCTGATGGATTGCCAGATGCCCGAGTGCGACGGCTACCAGGCGACGGCGCTGATCCGGCAGCGGGAGGCGGGAGAGGCGCGCCGCACCACGATCGTCGCGCTGACCGCGAACGCGATGGAGGGCGATCGTCAGCGCTGCCTCGACGCAGGGATGGACGACTACCTGCCCAAGCCGCTGCGCTTCGACGACCTCCGTGCGTTGCTCGAGCGCTACGCCACGCCCCCGGTCGTCACCACATGAGCCCCTCCGCACACGCCGGTAGGGACGGCAGTCCAAGCCGCCCGGTTGCCGAGGCGGGCCGAGAACCTGCTGTTCCGGGATCTCGCGGCGATGCGGCGGTTGCAGGCGCCGACCCGGCCGCGACAACGGCCGCCCTGACGTCGGTGCTCGGCTCGTGGTTCGGTGCGACGGCACTCCGTGCGGTCGTTGACGCGCGAATCCTTCGCCGCGTACTGGCTCTACGTCCACTCGGGAGTGCGCCGCTCTCTCAGTCCGTCCACGTGGGGCGCGCTCGCCGCTCAGCGTGACGCGACCCGATCCACCGCGATGAGCAGGCGATCGATCTCGCCGGCCGTCGTGTAGCACGCCGCGCCGATGCGCACGAGCCCGTCGCTGCCATGCCCGAGCCGCTCCACGAGCGTCTGCGCATAGAAGTCCCCCGACGACACGAACAGCCCATCGTCGACGAGCTGCGTGGCGACTTCGTGGCTCGTCAGGCCGTCGAGCACGAACGAGACCGTCGGCGTTCGCGGCGATCCTGGGGGGCGACCGAAGCGGGTGACGCCGCGGATCGTGCCGAGTCCGTCCCACAGCTGGCGCGTGAGCTGCGCGGCGTCGGCATGCAGGCGCTCATAGGCGGCGACGAGCGCTGGACGCAGCGCTGCAGGTTCGGCCGCTGTCGCCTCCGCGATCGACGCGAGGAAGCGCACGGCGGCAGCGGCGCCGACGATGCCCTCGTGGCTCTGGGTGCCGGTCTCGAGCGAGTCGGGCGGCGCGGAAGGCGCCGGACGCAGCTTCGGCAGACTGAGCGACGCGATGAGGTCCGGGTTTGCGCACAGGATGCCCTGGTGCGGGCCGTAGAACTTGTACGAAGAGCACGCGAGCAGGTCGCAGCCGATCGCACGCACGTCCACGAGCTCGTGCGGCGCGTAGTGCACCGCGTCGACGAAGACGAGCGCCCCGGCCGCATGCGCGAGGCGCGTGGCGGTGGTCACGTCCGAGATGGTGCCGATGGCATTGGACGCCGCCCCGATCGCGAGCAGGCGGGTGCGCGGCGACAACACGGAGGCGAGCGCCTCCATGTCGATCGACGCGCGGTCGGCAGCGAGCGGCACCGTCCGGACCGTCACGCCGTGCTCGGCCGCCGCGTCCCGCCAGGGGTCCACGTTGCCGTGATGATCGAGCTCGGTGACGACGACCTCGTCGCCGGCGCTCCACCGTCGCGCCAGGGCCCGCGCGACGTGGAACGTGATCGTGGTCATGTTCTGCCCGAAGCTGACCCAGTCGGGGCCCGGCGCGGCGAAGAAGACCGCGTAGACCTGACGCGCGTCGTGCAGCAGCGCGTCGGTCTCCCGGCTCGTCGGGTACGCCCAGTGCGTGTTGGCGTTGTGGTGGAGCAGGTAGTCTGCCACCGCCTCGACGACGCCCGACGGCACCTGTGTGCCGCCCGGGCCGTCGAAATACGCGACGGGATGGCCGTTGTGGACGCGCGCGAGCGCGGGGAACTGCGGGCGGACGGATTCCATACGGGCTACGGGTCGGCAGGGCGCGCGCCCCCCGCGCGCCGCCCTAAGACGGCCGAAGGCCGGCCGACGATGGCCGGCCGTTGCTCCTACGCCTTCCTGCTGATCTGCATGCCGTAGAACGACCGGTACACGAAGAACGCGGAGACGGCGAAGAAGACGATCGTCATCGCCAGGGTCAGGCCGGTATGGCTGTAGCCCTCGCCCTTCATGCTGACGGCGAGCTCCACGGCGAGCAGCCCGAAGAGCGTCGTGAACTTGATCACCGGGTTCATGGCGACCGAGGACGTGTCCTTGAAGGGGTCGCCGACGGTGTCGCCGACGACCGTGGCATCGTGCAGCGGCGTGCCCTTCGCCTTCAGCTCGGTCTCGACGATCTTCTTGGCGTTGTCCCAGGCGCCGCCGGCATTAGCCATGAAGATGGCCTGGTAGAGGCCGAACAGCGCGATCGACACGAGGTAGCCGATGAAGAAGAACGGCTCGTAGAAGGCAAACGCCAGCGTGCCGAAGAACACGCCGAGGAAGATGTTGAACATCCCCTTCTGCGCATACTGCGTGCAGATGGCGACCACCTTGCGGCTGTCCTCCACCGAGGCCTTCTCGGCGCCGGCATCGAGGCGGATGTTGGCCTTGATGAACTCCACGGCGCGGTAGGCGCCGGTCGTCACCGCCTGCATCGAGGCGCCGGTGAACCAGTAGATGATCGCGCCGCCCGTGATCAGGCCGAGCAGGAACGGCGGGTGGAGGATCGACAGCCTTGCGACGAGCTCCGGCTCCAGGCCCGCGGTCAGCACCATCACGATCGAGAAGATCATCGTCGCCGCGCCGACCACGGCCGTACCGATGAGCACCGGCTTGGCGGTGGCCTTGAAGGTGTTGCCGGCGCCGTCGTTCTCCTCGAGGAACTGCTTGGCCGCCTCGAACTTCGGCGTGAAGCCGAAGTCCTTCGCGATCTCGGCGTCGATGCCGGGAATCGCCTCGATCGTCGACAGCTCGAAGACCGACTGCGCGTTGTCGGTCACCGGGCCGTACGAGTCGACCGCGATGGTCACCGGGCCCATCCCCAGGAAGCCGAACGCGATGAGGCCGAAGGCGAACACCGCCGGGGCCACCATCAGCGCGTCGAGTCCCATCAGGCTGACGTAGTAGCCGATGCCCATCAGGACGACGATCGCCAGCCCGAGCCAGTACGCCGAGAAGTTGCCGGCCACCAGGCCCGAGAGGATGTTCAGGGAGGCACCACCCTCCTCGGAGCTGCTCACCACTTCGCGCACGTGGCGCGACTGGACCGACGTGAAGACCTTGACGCACTCCGGGATGATCGCGCCGGCGAGCGTGCCGCAGGTGATGATGCTCGCAAGCTTCCACCACAGGCTCGGATCGCCGCCGATGGTCGGGATCAGCAGCCACGACGAGAGGTACGTGAGCACGACCGACACGGCCGACGTGATCATGACCAGGCTCGTGAGCGGGTGCTCGAAGTTCATGGTGGCGGCGTTGCCGTAGCGCGCCTTCGCCATGGCCTCGTTGATGAAGTACGAGAGGCCGCTGGCCACCACCATGACGATGCGCATCATGAAGATCCAGACCAGCAACTGCACCTGCACCAGCGGCTCGCGGACGGCGAGCATGATGAAGGTGATGAGCGCGACGCCGGTCACGCCGTACGTCTCGAACCCGTCGGCGCTCGGGCCCACCGAATCGCCGGCATTGTCGCCGACGCAGTCGGCGATCACGCCGGGGTTGCGCGCGTCGTCTTCCTTGATCTTGAAGACGATCTTCATGAGGTCCGAACCGATGTCGGCGATCTTGGTGAAGATGCCGCCGGCGATGCGGAGGGCGGCGGCGCCGAGCGACTCGCCGATGGCGAAGCCGATGAAGCACGGGCCGGCGTAGTCGGCCGGGACGAAGAGCAGGATGACCAGCATCAGCAGCAGTTCGACCGAGATCAGCGCCATGCCGATGCTCATGCCCGCCTTGAGCGGGATCTCGTAGCAGGGGAACGGCTTGCCCTTCAGCGCGGCGAAGGCCGTGCGTGAGTTGGCGAACGTGTTGACGCGGATGCCGAAGTACGCCACCCCGTACGACCCTGCCATGCCGACGAGCGAGAAGAACAGGATGACGGCGACCTTCATCGGCGGGAAGCCGTAGACGTCGGCACCGGTGACCGGGTCGATCGTGTGCGCGAGGCGCCCGAAGTACAGCAGGACGATCGCGCCGATGAACAGCCACAGGAGCATCAGGAACCGTCCCTGCTGGTGCAGGTAGGTCTGGCAGGTCTCGTAAATGAGCTCGGAGACGTCGCGCATCGACCGATGCACGGGCATGCCCTTCAGATCGCGGTAGATCCACAGGCCGAAGAGCAGCCCGCAGGCGCTCACGAACAGCCCGAGGATCAGCAGCGTGTGGCCACCGAACCCGAGGAACTGCGCCGAGTTGAGATCGGGGAGCACCAGGTTGGCTTCCCCGGTGGGGCGATGCTCCTGGGCCAGGGCTGGGGCCGCGACGAGCAGGCCGGCCGCCAGGGTGAAGGCACTCGTGACCAGGCTACGAACAACAGGCATGGATTGGGTCTCGTGAGCTGACGAGGGGACGCCGGGCACACTCCGGCCCACGGGACACTTCGGCCCCGTCGATGAGCGCATCGACATGTTCTGCGCACGCGTCCGCCATGAACGCGCGAGATTGTGTCATAAGCCCGCGTTTGCGCCTAGCCGCCAGCACCAGCCGGTTTTGCGTGGTTCTTCCTGGCGCGCGTCGTGGTTCTTCGTCCTGCACTACGCGCCGACGATGGCTCCGCAGACGCCCCGCCGACCTGCAGCCGACGGCCCGCGGAACCGATGATCTCCTCGATCGGCTCGCGAACGGCCGGCGGCCGCCACTGACGGTTCACGCGCCGCACCCGGGCCGGGCACCTATAATTGCCGCGGTCTCTCACTGACGGAGCGTCCGGATGATCTGGTGGTACTGGGTGGT
>JAEYZV010000539.1 GCA_023427865.1 Acidobacteriota bacterium | reverse complement strand
ACGTCGGGCAGGGCCCGACGGCTACGTCCGGAGAGCAGCGCCCGGCGGTGACGTCCACCGCATCCCGAAGGCCGACGGCCGACCGCCGAAGGCCGGCATGTACGGGCGGGATGACCGGCGGGCGAGGCCCGACGGCTACGTACGGCGAGCAGGGCCCGACGTTGACGCCCCCCGCATCGCGAAGGCCGACGGCCGACCGCCGAAGGCCGGCATGTTATGTTCCCCCGCGTGAGTCAGCTTCCATCGTCCCCGCGCCTGCTGCTCGGTCCAGGACCGAGCCCCGTCCTGCCACGTGTGCTCGAGGCGATGGGCGCACCTCAGCGCAGCCATCTGGACCCCGACATGATCGCGTTGCTCGACGGCATCCGTCGTCGCCTGCACGCGCTCTTCAACGTGAACGACGAGGGCATTGCCTTTGCCGTGTCGGGCACAGGCTCGTCGGGGCTGGAGACGGCGGTTGCCAACGTGGTGCAGCCTGGCGACCGCGTGCTCGCCATCGTGACCGGGTACTTCGGCGAGCGCCTCGCGCAGGTGTGCGAACGCCACGGCGCCGAGGTCACGCGGCTCACGGGTGAGTGGGGGCGTGCCATCGATCCCGCGCAGGTGCGTACGGCGCTCGGCGACCGCCGATGCCGAGTCGTCACCGTCGTGCACGCCGAGACGTCGACCGGTGTGCTGCAGCCGGTGCAGGATGTGGCGGCGATCGCCCGCGAGCACGACGCCCGGATCATCGTCGACGCCGTGACGTCGCTCGGCGCGCATCGTGTGGACGTCGATGGGTGGGGCCTCGACGTGTGTTACAGCTGCAGCCAGAAGGGGCTCGGCGCGCCGTCGGGCCTGGCGCCGATCGCGTTCAACGCTGCCACGCGTGCGGCGGCGCAGAGCCGCACCTTCTACTTCGACCTGCCGCTGCTCGAGGGGTACTGGATCAAGCGCGGCTACCACCACACGATCTCGGCGCCGCTCGTGTATGCGCTGCACGAGGCGCTGCGCGTGATCGACGAGGAGACGATGGAGGCGCGTGCCGCACGACACGAGCGCGTGCATCGCGAGTTCGTTCAGGCCATCGGCGAACTCGGCTTGTCGCTGCTGCCACCCGACGGCGAGCGCCTCTGGACGCTCAACACCGTGCGCGTTCCCGAGGGCGTCGACGAAGCGAAGGTGCGCATCGCGCTTCGCGACAGGCACGGCATCGAGATCGGCGCCGGCCTCGGCCCGCTGGCGGGACGCATCTGGCGCATCGGCCTGATGGGCGCCGGCGCGACGAGCGAGAACGTGCAGACGCTCGTCGCCGCACTGCGCACCGAGCTGGCGTGAATCCGCGGGGCAGGGCTCCCGGTCGCCGCGCGGCCTTGCGATGCGCCGTCAGGGCCGGCTCTGCGCGACGGTCAGGAACTGGTCGGGTCGCAGGGCCTGACGGGTGAAGCGCGAGACGTGGATGGCGCCCTTGAACCAGTCCACCTGGTTGATGCGGACGCCGATCGCCGTCCACCCGGTGCGCTGCGGCGCGAGGGCGATGCGTGCCTCGCCCTGCTTCACGCCGTCCACGTAGTTGCTGAAGGTGGTGCCGTCGTACACGGCCGCGACGTGATGCCATTGCCCGACCGGGTGCAGCGCCGACTTGTTCATGAGCGCCCGCTCACCGGTACTGGTGAACGCGTAACTGTCGAGGAACCAGCGGTCGCCGACGACGCGGATCTCGAACAGGAGCCGGTTCGGCGTGCCCTCCTCCTGGAGGTGGAACCAGCGTTGTGCCCGCATTCCGCCGTCAGGCCTGAAGATCGCCTCCCACGTGAACGTCGCGGCGCCGGCCAGCGGATGCCCGCGCACGAACAGCGCATCGTCGACCCCGTCGAACTCCACGGCCGGACCGAGAGAGGTGGAGACGACGCGTGGGCTGCCGAGGACGATCGTCGGCTGCCCGCCGAGACGGTCGAGCCGATCGAAGGTCCAGGTCACGCTGGTGTCGGCCGGCGCGTGTGCCTGCGCGCCGACGTGCCCGTTGCGGGCAGCCACCAGGACGACGGCGCCGATCGCGAGAATTGTGGTGGCCCACAGCCGGGACGATGGTCGTGCCACCATGCGTGACACAGCGTATCGTGCTTCACACCTGCCCGGTCGACAGTACCTCGGCGATCCGCACCGGCCGTCGCTCGGCGAGCGACCGCAGGGTCGCGGCAATCATCGCCGTGTTCACGAGGCCGTCGCGGCCGGTGGACTCCGGCGTGACGCCGGCGGCAACGCAGTCCACGAAGTATCGGATCGGCTCGTACTGGTATCCCCATGCCTTGCCGTAGCGCGTGACGGCGGTCGAGGAGAACGGCGTGTGGAACCGGTCGGTGAAGGCCCAGAGTGACGGCTCGTTCTTCACCTCCAGGCCGCCCTTCTCGCCGAACACCGAGATCCGGTTGTCGACGACGTTGGTGAAGCTGTCGGGGAGGATCCACGACGTCTCGAAGGTGCAGATGGCGCCACCGTCGAACTCCACGAGCGCCTGGATCGTGTCCCAGCACGGGATGCCGCGGCCTTCGAGGACGCCGCGCGTGCCCTTGGCGTACACCTCCACGGGCTCGCGTTCGAAGAGCCATCGCACCAGGTCCATGGTGTGCGGGAACAGGAACCACTCCGGACCCGAGTGGCTGCCCCACGAGAGCATCTGCGTCGGCACGTGGATGGTGTCGCTCAGGCGTGCGTAGGCCATCACCGGCCGCCCGAGTTCGCCGCGTTCGACGTAGCCTTTCGCGCCCATGTAGAGCGGATGCCAGCGTGCGTGGAAATCGACCATCAGCGAGACACCGGCGGCCTCTGCGGCCTCGACCATCGCCCGGGCCTCCGCGACGCTGGTTGCCAGCGGCTTCTCGACGAGCACGTGCCTGCCGGCGCGTAGCATCGCGACCACCGGTGCGGCGTGCAGATGGTCCGGCGTGGCGACCGTGATGGCGTCCAGGTCCCCCGCCGCGAGGTCCTCGAAGCGCGTCGTCCAGTCGCACCCGCAGCGTGAAGCCAGGGCCTGCGCCCGCGCCTCGTCCCGGTCGCAGATGACCGACAGCGTGCAGCCGGGGTGATCCTTCAGCGCCACCGCGTGATTGCCGCCCCACAACCCTGCCCCGACGATCCCCACGCGCACAGCCATTCGCCCTCCAGGTGCCCGGCCGAGGTCCGAGGCGCCCAGTGTACGTCGCCAGGCCTTGACAGTTCGGGGCGGGGAGCGGATGCTCGCCTGCATTCCCGGAGGTGTCGATGACCCGTCCTTTGACGTTGCTGGCCCTGCTCGCGCTCGTCTGCCTTCCCGTCTCCCGCGTGGAGGCGGTCCCGGTCGGTATCGAGACGTTCGACGCTGCGCACGACTGGGTGTTCGGCGGCGGGCCGGGCGGTCAGGTGCCCACGCCGCTGGGCGTGCAATCGGGCGGCGGCCCCGGAGGCGCGTCCGATCCGTATCTGGTGGTCGAGGCGCTCGGGGGCAACGGTCCGCAATCCAGACTGAGCGCGCAGAACTTCGGGGCCTGGGCCGGTGACTACACCGGCGCCGGCATCACGCAGGTGCAGGGGCACGTCAACAACTTCGGCCCGGAGGATGTGTACCTGCGTCTGCTGTTCGTGGAGTTCGGCGCGATGGGGCCGGTCAACGCAGCGCTCACGACGGTGGCGGTGCAGGTGGTGGCGGGATCGGGCTGGCAGCCGTTCGTGTTCGACGTTCTGCCGTCCGACCTCACGGTCGTCATCGGCAGTGCCGACGCCGTGCTGGCCAACACCCACGAGTTCCGCTTCTTCCACAACCCGTCGCCGTTCTTCGCCCCCGGGCAGATGCCGCCCGTGACCGCCGTGGTCGGCCTCGACAACCTGCAAGCCGTGGCTGACGGATCGGTGCCCGAACCGGTGAGCGGCCTGTTGCTGGCAGCAGCGGGTGTGGCCGCGTTCGCGCGCCGGCGCGGCGCTGCGCGGTAGGGGCTCCTGTCCCAGCGGGGCCATCTGCGTTTGACGTCCAGGCCCGGGGAGCCGACCCTACCAGCTGTGGCGCGGTCTCGCGGTAGGGCCCGCTGTCCCAGCGGGGCCATCTGCGTGACGTCCAGGCTCGGAGAGCCGGCCCTACCAGCTGTGGGGCGGTCGAGCCGCCCTACCCGCTTCAGGGCGTTTCGCCCAGCGCGCGGAACGCCCGACCGATCGCCTCGATCTTGTCGGGCTGCTTGCGCAGCCCGCCCCACGCGAACACGAGCACTCCCGTCGCCGGCGTCTGCGCGCCAAGACGCAGCACGGGCTCGACCTGTGCGAGCGGCACGGGCTCGCCCCAGTCCGAGATCTGCACGATGGGCCAGATGCGATGGCGCTCGCCGGGCCGGCCCTCGACGCCGAGATGCGCCCCGAGCCAGCGCACCTGTCGCGCGATCCATTCGGGGTCGTTCACGTGGCCGAAGCGGGCGTGGTAGGGCATCGGGCTGAACACGTCGATGTATGGCGCCTGCGCACGCAGGTCGATGCCGAGCTTGCGCAGTCGAGCGCCATCGAAGTCCTCGTCGGTCCACGGGTTGTGGAACGTCCCGAGGAGTGCCCCCGGCCGGACCTCGTCCCGAATCGCGTCGAACTCGCGTACCCAGTCGGTGAACACCGAGGCGCGCCAGCGCACCCAGGCGTCGTGATGCGTGGAGAGCAGCCTCGCCGCCCGCCCGGCAGTCGAGACCGGCGGCAACGCGATCCCCGTCGCCTTCTGGAACCCGGCCAGGCAGCGATCGCAGAAGCAGGTGTCGGGCATGTTCGGCACGGCCTGCTCCCAGCTCGCGTGGGCGTGGTGGTAGTCCAGCCACACGCCGTCGATGGCGAACTGCTCGAGCAGCGCTCGAAAGGCCGCCATGCGTGATCGCCGGTAGCCCTCGTGCGTCGGGCAGATGCCCTGCCAGCCGTCGGGCGGCGGGCTGACGCGACCGTCGCTGCCGATCGGCGCCGCGTCTGGATGCGTCTTCAGGTACTCGGCCACGTGCAGGGTGTTGAACTCGGCATATACCGCCACGCCCTGCGTCCGCAGGAGTGCGAGTCGCTCGGCCGTGATGCTGCCGGAGCCGAGCCACACCGCATCGACGCCGAACGCGCGCAGGGTGGTGCCGGTGTCGAGGATCTCCTGTGGGACGCCGCCGTAGATGCCGCGCAGAGGCGTCGCAGGGCCTTGAGCGCACAACGCGGACAACGACGAACTGCTGGCCACAGCCGTCAGTGTGGCAGCCGTGAGCAACGAGACCCCCAGGCGCGTCGACATCGCGTCATGGTACGGCACGCACTGTCGCCGGCCGACGTGCGGGAACGTTGGTGCGAATCGTCACAATGACCTTGCAGTTCCGATGGCCTGCTGCGATCGCCATGGCGGCGCCGCCCGTATTTCTGACAACGGGAGGACGTCGTGGGATCGACAAGACTTCTCGAGCACGGCCGCTCGCGCGTCGTCGCGGCGATCAGGCGGGTCGCGTGTGGGGCCGCGATCGCCGTCCTGGTGCCGGTGCCGTCGATGTCGGCCATCGGTCAGGACTCACCAACGCCCACGGCGGTGTTGCACCAGTTGCCGCCACCGCTGGCGCTATGGCAGCCCGAACGGACGTTCCGGGACGTCATCGCGCACATGTGGGACGCCTCGCCCACGTTCCGTCAGCAGTGTCGGCGTCTTGCCGCCGCGGCGCCGGGGCTCCGGCTGCACGTGCGCCACGAGCGCGGACTGAGTGCACTCGGGGTACGTGCGCGATCGCACCTGCGCCTGCAGGAGGGAACGGTCGTGTCAGCGGCGATGAGCCTGCCCGTCGGCGGGGATGTCGTGGAGCTGATCGCACACGAACTGGAGCACGTCCTGGAACAGGTCGACGGCGTCGATCTCGAAGCGCATCTGCGTTCCGGCGTCGTCTGGCGGCACGGCGACGGCTACGAGACGCGTCGTGCGGTCGCCGCGGGGCGACGCGTCGCCGGTGAGGTGGCAGCAGCGCGTGGCGCGCAGGACGGGCGGTGAAAGGGATCGGGCGCGCCGCGCGACTCGGCGCGACGTGCCTCACCTCCGTGGCCACGTTGTGCGCACAGCCCGGCGATGGACGTCTCGCATCTGTCGCCCTCGCCAACGGCTGGGCGGGACCGTTCGACGATCCGCCTGCGGTCGTCAGTGCCGACGGCGCTCACGTGGCGTTCACGTCGTACGCCCAACTGTCGACGAGCGACAGCAACGCCATGGCGGACGTCTACGTGCTGCACGTGACGAGCGGGCGCATCACGCACGAATCGGGCACCGCGGATGGGCGGCGTGCCAATGGCGACAGCCTGACGCCCGGCATCGATGGAGACGGCCGGTACGTGGTGTTCTCCTCCACGGCCGAGGGGCTCGTTCCCGAGGACGACCCGTCGCGAGCCCGCCACGTGTACCTTCGCGATCGCCACCGGGGCGAGACCCTGAGACTCACGCCCGTTCGCGGCGGAACGCCCCTGGACGCCGCGAGCAGCCCGGCGATCAGTGCGGACGGATCGACCGTCGTGTTCGAGTCGTCGGCCACCAACCTGGTGTCGACGCCCGCGCCTGCCGACCCCGTGGACGTGTACCTCGCGCGTCTCGCGAACGGCGATCTCGACCGCGCCGCCCGTCAGGCTCGCACGCTCGCCACGCTCGAGCGCGTCAGTGTGACGAGTGCCGGACAGCCCGGCCGGGGCCAGAGCGGCTCGCCTGAGGTGAGTGGCGACGGTCGCTACGTCGTGTTCATGTCGTTGGCTGACCTGACGACGCCGCCCGACGTGCCCGATCGCAACGGTCTGCCGGACGTCTACGTGCGTGACACGCTGTCGCAAACGACCACGCGGGTCAGCATCGGGCTCACGGGCGGCGCCGCCAACGGCCGCAGTCATCATCCGGACATCAGCGCCGACGGGCGCTTCGTCGCGTTCGTCTCGGATGCGACGAACCTGGTCCCCGGACGGGGGCCGCGGCTCAGGCACGTCTATCTGCACGACAGGCATTCGGGCCGGACCGAACGGATCAGTCGCGGCGGCAGCGGTGAACCCGCCGACGGTCACAGCGCCCGGCCGTCGATCTCCGATGATGGTGCGTTCGTGGTCTTCCAGTCGCTGGCGAGCAACCTCGGGTGCGAGAGCCCGCGCTGCACCTCGAAGGAACGCGACGCCAACCTGGTCTGGGACGTGTTCAGGTACGAACGCGCCACGCGCGGCACGTTGCGCCTGTCGGGCGACGCCTGCGGTACGTGGACGCGCGGAGGCAGGAGCCCCGCCGTCGACGCACGGGGCGATGTGGTCGTGCTGGCCAGCCGCCAGGCGCGAAACGAGGCCGACGAGGCCGACGACGAGGACCTGTTCATCTGGAGGGCGGCGGACGCCCGCCGTCCTGTCGGGCCGTGTCCCTGATCGTCGTCGGCGCCGGCGGCCCGCGGACTCACATCATGCTGCGCAGCGCGGCCTGACACGCCGTTTCGCAGACCCGACACGAGTCCGCGCAGATCCGGCAGTGCTCATGGGCCGACGCGTGCCGCGCGCATTCCTCGCCACACAATCTGCACGCGGTGATGCACGTGTCGAGCATCCGTCGGATCACCTCCTCGTTCGAACCGGTACGGCGGTTGGCGATGCTCGCGGTCGCGGCACAGACGTCGGCGCAATCCATGTTGAGGCGGATGCACTGCCGCAGCTGGGCCACCATGTCCTCGGCGAGGCACGCATCTGCGCACGAGGTACAGGTCTGGGCGCAGTCGTACAGGGCGTCGATGGCGGCGATCAACGCGCGATTCACGTTGCCGTGGACGTCGGGGTGCGTGGCGATCATCTGCTCGGTATGCATGGGTTCCCTCCGTAGGGCGGCGGCGCCTGACCGGCCGAGATGCCGGCCAGCGCGGCCGCGAACGTTGTCGGGAGGGGACCTGCAAGCGACACGCCGTCTACGCCGTCGGGCTATCGACCGGTGGCAAACACCACGCCCCACGGACTGCCGCCCGTCGGGATCTTCCGGATCACCTTTCCGCTGGCCGCATCGATCTCCGAGACGGTGCCGCCCGGGCCGTTCGCGGTGTACAGACGAGTCCCGTCGGCGTTGATCGCGATGCCCCACGGGCGCTCGCCAACGTCCTCGTAGTTGCGCACGACGCGGCGATTGGCGATGTCGATGACCGAGACGGACCGGCCGCGCCCGTTGGACACATAGAGCAGCGAGGCATCCGGCGACAGCACGGCGCCCATCGGGCGGGCAGGCAGGTTGCCGCCCTCGGCGGCGGGAAGGTCGATCGTCGCGGTCACCGTGCGGCTCGCCACGTCCACCACGGACACCGCGAAGCCGAACTCGCCGGTCACCAGCATCGTCGCGCCATCCGGCGTGAACACGATCGTCCGCGGACGGCGGGCGGTCTCGACGCGGCCGACGACCTCGAGCGTGCCGGTGTCGATGCCGACCACTTCGTTGTCCTCCTCGCACGTCACCCAGACGGTCTTGCCGTCCGGGCTCGTCGTCACGCCCTCGGGTTCCTCGCCGACCGGGACCTTCTTCGTGATCGTGCCGGTCTCGAGATCGAGCACGGACATCTCCGCCGTTTCCTCGTTGGACACGTACAGCGTGCGTCCGTCGAGCGACAGGTCGAAGCTCTCGGGATCCTGTCCGCTCGGATACGTGCGCAGCACCTTACCCGTGGCCAGCTCGACGACGCCGATGCCGTCGGCGCTGCGGTCGGCCGGCGGCAGCGTGGACTCGTCCACGCCGGGCGGCGAGATCGGCGATCCCGAGAGCGCGACGTACAGGAGCGTGCCGTCGTTCGAGAGCGCGAGGCCGCGAGGACGCTTGCCCACGGGGATGTCGTCGACCAGCGTCCCGGTGGCGGGATCGATCACGGCGATCCTGCCTTCGGTTTCGTTGGAGACGTAGAGGCGCGGGCCGGTGGGCCGGGGTGCGGCCTGTGCCTGCTCCGGTGCCGCCGTCGAACCCGTCGAGCCGCCAGGTTCGCCCGAGCGGCCGCAGGCCGCGGCGGTCGCCAGGACCGCCGCGGCAAGGGCCAGGTGCGTGAAGCGCGTCTGCAATGGCATGCCGCACCCTACTCGTAGAGTGCGAACGCGTACAAGGTGTCGCCCGCGGCCACGAGGATGTGCTGCCGGCCATCGAGCATGTACGTGATGGCCGCGTTGCTGACGTTGCCGATGCGCGTGTGCCACAACGGCGTGCCGTTCTCGGCGTCGTACGCGACGAAGTTGCCGCCTGCGTCCCCGGCGAACACGAGGTTGCCGGCCGTGGCCAGCAGGCCGCCGCCCCCGCCGCCGAAGCCGCCGACGCTCGGGTAGGGACGGCGCCACACCACCTTGCCCGTGGTCGGGTCGATCGCCGTGAGGAAGTTGCCCGTCGATCCGACGTTGACCTCTTCCTTGCCGCCGAGGCCCATCGAGCCGCGCGGGTCGGGATCGGTGAGGTAGTAGATGGCGAAGCCGTTGCGCTCGGTGACGTAGAACAGCTTGGTCAGCGGCGAGTAGGCCGGCGGCTCCCAGTTGATCGTGCCGCCGGAGGGCGGATTGGTGAGCGCCCCCGGGATCGTCGGGTCCTTGTGCGGGTTGCGGCGCACCGAGCCCTTGCTGTCCACCTCCTTGGCCCAGTTGGCATCCGAGCTGAACTTCGTCGTCACGAGGTGCTCGCCGGTGGTGCGATCGAGCGTGAAGAAGTAGCCGTTGCGTGCAGCCGTCGA
>JAEYZV010000244.1 GCA_023427865.1 Acidobacteriota bacterium | reverse complement strand
GGCTCGTGCGGGAAGTGCCCCCGCGGTCGCCGACCACGCTCGTCGCCTACTACGGCAGCCTGGCCGTCATCGTCGCCGCACGGTGGCGCGGCAGGCCTGCTGTCGCCGCGTGCGGTTGCCCGGTCCTCGTCGCGAGCCTTGCATGGATGGTGGCTGGCGGGCGTGACGGCAGCGCGCCGGCGCCGTGGACGTGGCCCGGAGCCGACGCATGGCAACGCGCGAGCTGGCCTCGCGAACCGTGGCTGATCGTGACGATGCTCGATGTGGGGCAGGGGGACGCGACGGTGCTGCGGTTCCCGTCAGGCGACACATGGCTCGTCGACGCCGGCGGCAGCATGTCGGAGACCTTCGACGTCGGCGAGCGCGTCACCTCGCGTGCGCTGTGGGCACTGGGCCATCGCTCGCTCGCGCGCGTCCTCGTGACGCACGCACACCCGGATCACGCCGGCGGTGTGCCCGCGGTGCTGCGGCGGCTCGGCGTGCGTGAACTGCTCACGGGGATTCCGGTCCCCGGCGATGTCTCCGAGGCGGCGATGCTCGCGGCCGCGCGGGCCAGGGGTGTGCGCGAACGCCGGCTGCTGGCCGGCGAGTCCCTCGGCGATCGGCTGGTCCGCGTCCACGTCGTGCACCCGGACGCGCCCGACTGGGAGCGCCGGCGCGTCCGCAACGACGATTCCATCGTGATCTGGGTGCGGTTCGGCGATGTCGGACTGCTGCTCACGGGCGATGTCGGAGAATCTGCCGAACGCGGCTGGGCGGACCGCGTCGCCGCGGCGCCGCTCACGATCCTCAAGCTCGCGCACCACGGCAGCGCCTCGTCGACCGGGGCGACGCTGCTCGCCCGCGCACGGCCCGCGCTCGCACTCGGGTCGATGGGCCGAGGCAATGCGTTCGGGCACCCGGCGCCGGTCGTGCTGCGCCGTTTGCATGATGCGGGTGTCGTGCTGCTGCGGACAGACGAGGTCGGCGCGATTCAGTTGGCCACGAACGGACGCGTCGTGCTGGTGCGGACCGCGAGCGGGCTGGCGGGAAGCCTCACGACGTGGGAGGCTCGGCACGCTTGGCGGCCTGCCACGCCGCCTCCATCTGATCGAGCGTCGCCTCGCCGGCTCGCAGCCCATCCGCCTCGAGGTGCGCCTCCATGGCCCTGAACCGGCGCGTGAACTTGCGGTTGGCACGCCGCAGCGCCGTCTCGGCGTCGACATCGAGCTTGCGCGCGAGGTTCGCGATCACGAACAGCAGGTCGCCGATCTCGTCCTCGATGGCCTCGCGGTTGCCCGCAGCCATCGCGGCATGCACCTCACGCGTTTCCTCGTCGAGTTTCTCGAGCACCGCCTCCGCTGTCGGCCAGTCGAAGCCGACCTTCGCCACGCGGCTGCAGATGGTGCGGGCACGCGCCAGCGCGGGCTCGGCGAGCGGGATCCCGTCGAGCAGGTGTGCTGGCGCGCGTCCGGCCTCCGCCTTCTCCTGCGCCTTGATCACGTCCCACTGCGCCTTCACCTCGTCGGGCGTGAGTGCGGTGTCGCGCACGAAGATGTGGGGGTGCCGCCGCACGAGCTTCGCGCACGCGGTTTCGAGTGCGTCGGCGACGTCGAAGCCACCCTCGTCCTTGCTGACCTGGGCGAGGAAGACGCCTTCGAAGATGAGGTCGCCGATCTCCTCGCGCAGTCCCGCCATGTCGTGCCGCTCGATGGCGTCGACGACCTCGGCTGCCTCCTCGAGCACGTAGCGCGCGAGGCTCGCCAGCGTCTGCTCGCGATCCCACGGACACCCGTCCGGCGCGCGGAGGCGGGCCATGATCTCGACGAGCTTCGTGAAGGCGGCACCCGCCGCGGCATGCGACATGAGCGGTATTGGTCGGGCGCGTCCCCCGAACGCGCCGGTTCGCCCCGGCCAGCCCGGTCGGGCGCGTTCCGCGAACGCCCCGGTTCGCCCTGGCAGCGCGGTAGGGCGCGTTCCCCGAACGCGCCCCTGGCGCGACAGCCCCGTATGCTAGCATCCGGAAATGACCGAGTCGGGCGACGCGTCCCTCACGTTTCTGGGCTACATTTCGGGGCTCGTCATGGCCGCGGCCGTGTACCTGGGCGACCAGCAGGATCCGGTCACCGGGCTGACCTCGGTGAACCTCGTCTCTGCAGGGCACGCCATCGACGTGCTCTCGATGCTGCAGGAGAAGACCCGCGGCAACCTCACCGACGACGAGGAGCGGTTCCTCGAGGGGGCGCTCTACGAACTCCGCCTGAAGTACGTGGAAGCCTCGCGCAAGGGCGGCGGCTCCCGCATCATCACTCCATAAGCGTGCGCATCACGTTCCTCGGGACCGGAACGTCGCAGGGCATCCCGATCATCGGCTGCACCTGTGCGGTGTGCCAGTCGTCGGCGCCGGCAGACAAGCGGTTCCGCGCTTCCATCGTCGTCGAGCACGACGATGGGACGCGCGTGCTCGTGGACACCACGCCGGACCTGCGCAGCCAGGCGCTCGCGTTCGGCCTCACGCGCGTCGATGCGGTCGTGTACACGCACAGCCACGCCGATCACATCTTCGGACTCGACGAGCTGCGTCGCTTCATCGCCCTGAACGGCGGCGGCACCATGCCGGTGTTCGGCGACGCGCGGACGATCGCCGAACTGCAGCGCGTGTTCGCGTACGCCTTCGACTCTCCGCCCGAGCTCGGCGGCGGGGTGCCGCGGCTCGTGGCCGAAGTCGTGAACGGCGGCTTCTCGGTCAACGGCACGCCGTGGGTGCCGGTGCCCATCCTTCACGGGCGGCAGCGCATCAACGGCTACCGGATCGGCCGCTTCGCGTACCTCACCGATTGCAGCGGCGTGCCCGACGAGTCCTGGCTGCTGCTCGAAGGACTCGAGGTGCTCGTGGTCGGCGCACTGCGGGAGCGGCCTCACCCGACGCACTTCTCGATCGCGCAGGCCGTCGACGCGGCCCGTCGCATCGGCGCGCGCCAGACGTTGTTCACGCACATGTGCCACGACCTCGGCCACGCGGAGACCAACGCCCGCCTGCCCCGGGGCATGGCGCTGGCGTATGATGGCCTGTCGGTGAGCCTGCCGCCCGCCGCGTCCTCATGACCGACGTTCGACCCGGCACGCGCCTGCGAGTGGAGGTGATCCGGTTTCCGGAAGACCAGCCGCGCCCGGGCCGCTGGCCGTACCCGGTGGTGGCCCTCGGGAACTTCGACGGGCTCCACCGCGGCCATCAGAAGATCCTCGACCGGGTCTGCCGGCAGGCGCGCGAGCGCCACGGCACGCCGCTCGTCATGACCTTCGACCCGCATCCCCCGCGGGTGCTCCGCCCCGACAAGGCGCCGCCGCTGCTGATGACCACGCCCCAGCGCATCGAGGCGCTGGCGCGCGCCGGCATGGAGGCCGTGGCGCTGGTGCGTTTCGATCACGAGTTGTCGCGGCTCGACCCCGACACCTTCGTCCGCCGGGTGCTCGTGGAGTGGCTCGGGGTGGCCGAAGTGTGGGTCGGTGGCAACTTCCTGTTCGGCCGCGATCGCACCGGCAACTTCTCGCTGCTGCGCGAACTGGGACAGCTGTACGGGTTCCGGGTCGAGAAAATCGACCCCGTGCGCTACAAGGACTTCGTCGTCAGCAGCACGCGCGTGCGCCGCCTGATTTCGGAAGGTCGCGTCGACGAAGCGGGTGCGCTCCTCGGACACCACTACTACATCGACGGCACGGTGGTCCCCGGCGCGGCACGCGGCCGGGAGATCGGGTTCCCGACCGCGAACATCGAGACCGACAACGAGCTGCTGCCGCCGCACGGCGTCTACGCGACCACTCTCACGGTGGACGACCGCATCCACGCCGCGGTGACCAACATCGGCGTGCGCCCGACGTTCGAGGCCGAGGGGCGCGTGAGCGTCGAGACGCACCTGCTCGACGTGAACCCGGACCTCTATGGCACGCGCGTGCGGCTCGCCTTCGTGCAGCGGCTCCGGGGCGAGCAGGCCTTCGCTGGCGTCGACGCGCTCGTGCGGCAGATCGGCGAGGACGTCGCCGCCGCCCGCTCCATGTTCGCGCGCTTTTCGCTATAGAATCCCCACGGTATGACAGAGCCTCGCGAGGCCGCACACGCGCTGCCGCTGTCGCTGACGTGCCCGCCGGACGACCGTTTCGCTGATGCCGTCCGCGCACTCGTGGGGCGCGTCGGCGAACTGGCCGGCGTGCCAGGCGACGCGCAGCCCTTCACGTCCGCGGTCGAGGACGTGCTGACGTGGCTGCTGGCGCATCCCGACGCCGTGAACGGCGACGTGTCGATCGTCTTCGATCGCGAGGGCGACCGGTTGTGCGGCCAGCTGCAGTGGGTCGCGGCCAATGGGTCGCCGGAGCTGCCGGACGCGGGCCGCCCGTCGTCAGCCCACGTCCAGGTCGACTGCGACACCGACGGCCCCGAGGTCCGTTGCCGCGTGTCGTGCCTCTGCGCCTGCCGAACCGAGTACCCGGTCCCCGGCCCCCGGCACCGGCCCCCGGCACCCGGAACCCGGAACCCGGTTCCCCCTCATCAACCATGCGCCTCTACAACACCCTCACTCGCCAGGAAGAAGAGTTCGCGCCATCGCGCGACGATGTCGTCCGCATGTACGCCTGCGGGCTGACGGTGTACGCTCGCGGCCACATCGGCAACTTCCGCACGTTCC
The DNA here is from genome assembly GCA_023427865.1 of Acidobacteriota bacterium. Lineage (GTDB taxonomy): Bacteria > Acidobacteriota > Vicinamibacteria > Vicinamibacterales > Vicinamibacteraceae > Luteitalea. Next base: position 2,522 of record JAEYZV010000244.1, on the reverse strand, counting down.
TTGCCGTCGACCTGCTGCGCCGCACGCTGCGGCACGTCGCGGGGTACCAGGTGCATCACGTCACCAACTTCACCGACGTGGACGACAAGACGATCGCCGAGGCACAGAAGGCCGGCGAGCCGCTGCGCGAGTACACCACGCGGTACATCGAGGCGTTCCGCGAGGATGCGGCGGCCATCGGCCTCGAGGCGCCCGAGGACACGCCGCGCGCGACCGATCCCGAGAACCTCCAGGCGATGGCCGACATGATCGCGGCGCTCGAGCGGCGCGGCCACACCTACCGCAGCGAAGACTCCATCTACTTCAAGATCGCCTCGCTGCCGCAGTACGGCCAGCTCGCGCGGCTCGATCACGTTGGCATCAGGAGCGGCGCGCGCGTCGACAGCGACAAGTACGACAAGGAGGACGCCCGCGACTTCGTGTTGTGGAAGGCGACGCGCCCCGGCGAGCCCACCTGGGATTGCGGCGTGGGTCCGGGCCGGCCGGGGTGGCACATCGAGTGCTCCGCGATGGCGTTGCGCCTGCTCGGTCCGGCGCCGATCGACATCCACTGCGGCGGCGTGGACCTGATCTTCCCGCATCACGAGAACGAGATCGCGCAGGCCGAGGGCGCCACGGGCACGCCGTTCGCGCGCTTCTGGTTCCACGTCGAGCACCTGCTGATGGACGACGGCGAGAAAATGTCGAAGTCGCTCGGCAACGTGTTCACGATTGCCGACGTGCTCGAGCAGGGATATCGCGCCTCGGCGTTGCGCTACCTGCTGATCTCGGTGCACTACCGCAAGCAGCTGCGCTTCTCCTGGCTCACGCTGCAGCAGGCCGAGGAGGCGGTGAAGCGGCTCGCCGATTGCGTCGGCAGGCTCGAACGCGTCGTGACCGGCACGGGCGCGGCGGGGTGGGAGGCGCGACTCGAGGCGGCGCGCGCCGACTTCCGCGACAAGCTGCTGTCGGACGTCAACGTGCCCGGGGCGCTCGGCGCAGTGTTCGAGCTGTTGCGGGAGGCCAACGCCGCGATCGACGCCGGTACGCTGTCGCGGGCGCAGGCCGATGCGACCCTGGCGTTCTTCGAGGACTGCGACAAGCTGCTCGGGGTGCTGGCGCTTCGCCGGGCGGAGGACGCCGCGCCGCCGATTCCGCAGGACGAGCTCGACGCGCTGATCGCCGCGCGCGTGCAGGCACGGCGGATGCGGGAATTCGCCGAGGCCGATCGCATCCGCGCCGAGCTGGACGCGCGTGGCATCGTCCTCGAGGACGGGCCCACCGGGACCATCTGGAAACGCAAATGAGCTCATTGCCGCAGACGCCGCATCTCAGGACCACGCTGCCCGGCCCGAACGCCAGGGCCATCATCGACCGCGACGCCCTGGTCGTCTCGCCGTCGTACACGCGCGGGTATCCGTTCGTCATGGCGCGCGGCGAGGGCGCCATGGTCGAGGACGTGGACGGCAACGTGTTCCTCGACTGCGCGGCGGGCATCGCCGTGAACTCCACCGGGCATGCCCACCCGGCGGTCGTGTCGGCGATCGTCGACCAGTCGCAGCGATTCCTGCACATGTCGGGGACCGACTTCTACTACGAGCCGCAGGTCCGCCTTGCCGAGGTGCTGTCGTCGATCGTGCCGATGCCGGGTCCATGCCGCTCGTTCTTCGGCAACTCGGGAGCCGAGGCGGTCGAGGCGGCAGTCAAGCTCGCCCGCTACCATTCGAAGCGGCCGTTCCTGATCGCGTTCATGGGGTCGTTCCACGGGCGGACACTCGGCGCGCTGTCGCTCACCGCGAGCCGCGCGGTGCAGCGCAAGGGTTTCGGCCCGGTCACCTCGCCAGGCGTGTTCCACGTGCCGTACCCGGACGTGTATCGCGACGGCGCCGGGGCCGTGCAGGCGGCGATCGACTTTCTCGAGGACCGCACGCTCGCGCAGCTGGTCGCCCCCGAGGAGGTCGCCGCCATCGTCGTCGAGCCGATCCAGGGCGAGGGCGGCTATCTCGTGCCGCCGCCGGAGTTCCTGCAGCGGTTGCGCGACATTGCCGACCGGCACGGCATCCTGCTCATCACCGACGAGGTGCAATCGGGGATGGGGCGCACCGGCGCGATGTTCGCGGTCGAGCACGCCGGCGTCGCGCCCGACATCATCACCATGGCCAAGGGGATCGCGTCCGGCCTGCCGCTCGGCGTGGCCACCGCGCGGGCGGGCGTGATGGACTGGACGCCGGGAGCGCACGCGAGCACGTTCGGCGGCAACCCGGTGGCGTGCGCGGCAGCGCTCGCGACGCTCCAGCTGCTGCAGGATCGGTTGGTCGCCAACGCCGCCGACGTCGGGGGCTACCTGATCGACGGGTTGCGTCAGCTGCAGGAGAAGCACGCGCTCATCGGCGACGTGCGAGGCAGGGGCCTGATGATCGGCATCGAGCTCGTGAAGGATCGCGCGACCAAGGCCCGCGCAGTCGCCGAGCGCGATCGGGTCGTCAACGAGGCGTTCTCGCGCGGGCGGCTGGATCTCGGGGCCGGGCGCAACACGATTCGGC
>JAEYZV010000227.1 GCA_023427865.1 Acidobacteriota bacterium | reverse complement strand
GGGGTGCAGCGGCGTCGCGGCGAGGGTGCCGGGGCCGAACTCGAGGACGATGCGGGCCTTGCGCGTACCCGATACGAGGCGCCAGGGAGGGAGTTGCGGGTACACGCGCAGCACGCGATGCTCGGCGTCGAGGAACACGACGTCGATCGGGAAGCGCATGAACCAGGTGTGGATGGACCAGGCGGGCGCCAGCAGCAGGCCTTCGCCGCGCGCCAGTGTCCGATGCGCCAGCAGCCCCACCATGCGCGACCACGCCGAGCGGGCCTCGACGACGCGGGCGACCTCGTCGCCGCGCGGACCGAGGACCCTCAGGCGCGGCCCGCCATTCACGACTTGGCGACGACGAGCGTGCGCGCCGCGGCTTCACACGCCACGGCGTGCTCGACGGCCTTCGCGCGCGCCGCCGCACACGTAAGGCGATAGAGCGAGGCACCACTGACGATGCTGTACTGCGTGACGTCCAGGTCGCCGGTCACGCCGCTCGCCCCGTAACGGATCTGCACGACCTTGTTGCCGCCCAGCTCGTTGAGGGCGCTGCTGATCACCCGCGCGTGCGGCGCGCGCTGTGCCAACACCTCGAGCTCGATCTCCTTGAACGTGTCGTCGATCTCGTCGGGTGCGAGCGCCACGCGCAATACCTGGAAGTCGAGCGCCAGGCTCGCTTCACCCTTCTTGTGCATGAGGAGCGCGATGTTGCCGCCGGCAGCAGGCACCGCAACCCAGTCCTTCTTCGGATAGCTGAACGCGACGTTGTAGACCATGCTCCTGAACGGCTGCAGGTCCTTCGGTTGCAGCGGCCGCTGCGCATACGCAGGCTCGGCCATCAGTGACGCACCGACGGTGCCGAGCAGTGCAATGGCCAGCGCCGACCTGGACATCGTCGCCCACCAGTAGTCCGGCAGGACGGACCGCCGCGCACAGCGACGACGGACATCACGAAGGCCGACGGGCGATCGACGACTCGTCCGCCCAAGCCCCGGCGAAGGCGGAAGGCCGGCAGGAATGCTCACGTTCTCTCCCCCACGTCCACGATGAGGACGCTGACGTTGTCGCGCGTGCCGGCATCGATGGCCTGGGCCACGAGCCGCTCGGCGACCTGCTGCGGATCGCCGGCGTATGCCGACACATCCTGTTCCTCGATCCCGACCACCCCGTGCAGGCCATCGCTGCACAGGAGCAGGCGCATCGGCGTCGCCGGCACCGGCATCTCGGCCATCGACGGCGTGACTTCGGCGCTCGCCCCCAAGGCCGCCGTGAGCGCACGCCGCGACCCGATGCGCTCGCCGTCCGTGTCGAGTTGATCCACGGTCGCCGCATCGTCATCGGTCAGCAGGCGCGACGGACCTGGCGCCACCCGGTAGATGCGGCTGTCGCCGACGTGCGCAAACGACACCACCTGCTGCGACACGAGCACCGCGGCCACCGTGGTGGCCATGCCCTGCAGCGACGGATCGGATTGCGCGGCGAGGTGCACGCGCTGGTTGGCGAGCACGATCGCCGTTCGCAGCCGGTTGGACGTGCTCGAGAACCGCGAGTCCCACCCGAGCGGCCACGTGTCGTCGTCGCTGCCGGCCGACCGCGCGATGTACCCGGCGACGGTCTCGAGCGCCAGCTGCGCGGCGACCTCGCCGGCATTGTGCCCGCCGACGCCATCGAACACCACGTACAGGCCGTAGCGGTCGTCACACAGCACGCGATCTTCGTTGACCTCGCGCACCGGCCCGCGGTCGGTGGCACTGGCGCCAATCGTGACGACGGAGGTGGTGCTCATCAGGCTGGAACGGCTACGGGTGTTTCGACGGCGACCGTGTGCTCGAGCACTTCGGCCAGGGACGTCTCGCCTGCCAGGACCTTCGCCAGCGCCGCCTCGCGGAGCGTGCGCATGCCGTCATGGTGTGCCTGCAGGCGAATCTCGGAGACCGACGCGCGCCGCATCACGAGCTCCTCGATGCCCGTGGAGATCTTCAGCACCTCGAAGATGCCGGTGCGCCCGCGGTAGCCGGCGCCGCCACACGCCTGGCAGCCCCGCGGCTCGCCGATGGTCACGCGGCCGTGATGGTGCAGCCGTTCGAACGGCGCCGTCAGCGGGTGCGTGCGCACGTCGATCTCGATGGGCGCCTGGCACTCGCGGCACAGACGACGCACGAGCCGCTGCGCGACCACGAGCCGCAGCGCCGAGGCGACGATGAACGACTCGAGCCCCATGTTGAGGAGCCGGAGCACGGCGCCCGACGCGTCGTTGGTGTGCAGGCTGGACAGGACCATGTGGCCGGTGAGCGCCGCCTTCAAGGCGATGTCTGCGGTCTCCGCGTCGCGCACTTCGCCGACCATGATCACGTCGGGATCCTGCCGCAGGAAGCTGCGCAGCGCCGTCGCGTAGGTGAGATCTTCCGCGTCGCACTGCACCTGCGTCACGCCGAGGATGCGCGACTCCACCGGATCCTCGGCGGTGAGGATGCACTCGTCCTCGGTGTTGAGGCGGTCGAGCAGCGCGTAGAGCGTCGAGCTCTTGCCGCTGCCCGTCGGGCCGGTCACCAGCAGCAGGCCGTTCGGGAGGTCCGAGGCCTCCTCGAGCAGCACACGCGTCTCGTCGTCCACGCCGAGGTCGCGCAGATCGCGACGCTGGCGTGCGCGGTCGAGCACGCGCATGACGACCTTCTCGCCGGAGATCGACGGGACGAGCGAGAAACGCAGGTCGATCGGGCGCCCCCACACCAGGTCGTACCCGATGCGCGCGTCGATCGGCGACGAGGCCGCCGTGAGCGGCACGTCGGCCATGGCCTTGAGCCGGGCGGTCGCTGCGAGCGTCACCGATGGCGGCAGGTCGTGCAACACGCGCAGCGCGCCGTCGACCCGCGCGCGCACGCGCAACCGGGCCTCCGCAGGCTCGACATGGATGTCGCTGGCGCCGGCCTCGACCGAGCGGACGATGATCTGGTGGACCAGCCGGATCACCACGGGCTCGCGTGCGAGCAACTCGAGGCCCTGCGCGCCCTGGCCGAGCGTGTCGCGCGTGCGGTTGGCGAACGACGCCGCGGCGTCCACGTAGTCGCCGAACGGCACCTCCAGGGCGCGCTGGTACGCGGCCTCGGCGATCGGAAGCGACGCCTCGCCGGTGTAGGTCAGCGGCTCGCTCCCCAGCGCCGACGCGTAATGCCGCTGCAGCGCGGCCGTCACGGCCGGCTCGGTGGCGAGCAGCGGCACCACCTGACAGCCCGAGAGCGACTCGAGACTGCGCCGGTACCGCGCGTCGGTCGGATTGAGCAGGCACACATGGAGCCGGTTGACTTCCATCTGCGCGGGAAAGGCCAGCATCGCCAGCCAGACCTGCGCCGGCACCAGCGTGTTCACGCGCTCGAGGAAGTCCGGGTACACGGTCATCAGCGACGGATCGACCGTCTTGATGCCCGTGATCTCCTCGAGCAGCATCCGGACGACCTTGTCGGACGCCAGGTTGAGCGCCAGCACCGCGCCGGCCAGCGTGCAGCGGCGCGCGCGCTGGTAGACCTGTGCCGTCTCGAAGCGCGCGGCATCGAGCGCCCGGGACGACACGAGCAGTTCGCCCAGCCTGGCGTCGAGCTCGGCGTCGGTCATGCACCGCCTCCAGTGAGCGCCGCCAGCCGATCCCGCGCGGTCGCCTTGCGCGCGTCGCTGTCCGGCAGCCACTCGACGGCACGCTGGTAGAGGGGGATGGCATCGGCGGGGCGGTTGCGGGCGTCGAACTGCCGCGCCCGACGGTAGGCGTCATCACCGGCCGCGGCCATC
>JAEYZV010000527.1 GCA_023427865.1 Acidobacteriota bacterium | reverse complement strand
GCGTCGGCGAAGGCCGACTGCAGCGCGCGTACCGCTTCCGGGTGCGTGTAGGTGAAGTCGTGCTCCGCCCCGATGGCCTCGGCGAGCCGGTATTGCACGTACGCCTGTTCCGCCGGCGTGAAGTCCTCGAAGTCGGAGTCACGCAGGGCCCGGCACACGACCGCACGCAGATCGTGGGCGTCCCTGAGCGCCGGCCCGTCGAGAAGCGCGTGCAGGGCGGGCAGCAGATCGACGTCCGGCCGGCCGGGCACCCCGCGCAACTGCAACTCGTGATACAGCCACTCGATCGCAGCCGTGCTCGATCCCCCCGACGACGTGTTCGCACGGGCGCGGAACCAGTCGCGCGATCGCTCGTGCAGCTGCGCGTACACCCGCTGCGCCCGCAGCAGGCGACGCATCGGCTGGCGGATGTCCGATCGGAAGACGACCTCGTCGGCGTTCTCGCCGGGGCTCATCCAGCTACGGTCCGCGCTGTAGGGCAGCACGCGCTGTGCCCACAGCGCATCGGCGTCGAACTGGAAGCCGTCCTCGTGCTTCCAGACGTCCTGCTCGGCCGCCGAGTGCGGTGTGTCCATCCCAGCGGTTTCCGCTCGCCCCGACAGTGCGTCGACGAGCGGTTCGCGCATCACATCACGCAGGTACTCGCGCGTCAGCGTACGTGGCACGACACCGTAGCGGATGACCCATCGCAGCGGCTGGTAGTCGATGCGCTTGACGATGCGCTCGATGAGCATCGCGGTGCTCACGTCCTCGGACGCCAGCACGGTGGCCGCGTCCAGCTGCGGCGAGGCGTTGGCCCACTCGGCAAACAACGCAAGGTTGAACGGCAGGCCTTCCGACTTGCTCACGATGGCGTCGAGCAGTCGGCCATCGTCGCCGTGGGTGTGGCCGGCGTCCACGAGATGGCTCACGAAGGCCCGCGCCTCGGCGGGGGCCAATCCTGCAAGGGCGTGCGTCTCGTACTGGCCCTCGAACTCGCGCGCGAACTCCGGGACGTGGTCCTCGCCGAGCTGATGGCGGCCCGAGAGCACGAGCCGCAGCCGCACCGGCGGCTGCCCGCGTTCGCGTGCCAGCCGGTGGGCCTGGCGGCGCAGCGCCGCCAGGTGCCGCAGCATCTCGAGCAACTGCTGGCCGTGGTGCAGCGACGCGTCCTCGAGCGTGTCCAGCACGAGCACGACCGGCCGATCGGCCGGCATCGACGCGAGGCAATCCGGCAGCCGATCGGTCCAGTACGACAACAGCGTGGCCGTCTGCGACAACCGGAGCGTGCGCTCCTCCAGGGTGGCAGGCGGGACGGCACCCGACAGAAAGCCGCAGCGCATCGGATTGCTCAAGCCGGCGCGGTAGCGCGCGCGCGCGCCGACGGCGACCGATGGCGACACCAGGCCGCGAGCCGATGCATCGGCGCGCGTGCGGAACAGCAGCGAGCCGAGGGGCTGGAAGCTCGGGGTCAGGAAGGCGCCGAACACCGGTTGCTCGAGCTGCTCGTTCCATTGCGAGGCCATCGCGAGGCCGAGCAGGGCCGGGTGCTGCAGCACGGTCGGCACATCGAGGTAGTCGAAGTCGATCCAGGCACACGGCACATGGGCCGGCCCGAGGACCCACTCGTGCGAGATGAGCCGACGCAGCAGCGTCGTCTTGCCCATGCCGCCGGTGGCGTGCACGTGGAAGATCCAGCCGTGGTCCTCCTCGGCGGCCACGAACCGGCGGAGGTCGCCTTCGATCGCGCGCGGGTAGTACTCGGCGGTCTGGTAGAACTCCGCGAGGTACAGATTGCGTGACTGGCTGCGGCTGCGCAGCTCGTTGAGGAGCGCCGTCGAGGCCGCATCGCCGAACTGACGGATGATCGGCGCCACCAGCTGGACGAGGGCGCTGCACTCGGGGATGTCGTGGCGCTCGTCGGCCCAGCGAAACGCGTCGGCCAGCGCTTGACGCGCTTCGGCCTGGTCGTCGAGGAACGCCAGTTGCAGCCGGTCGAGCCGCTCGACTGGGTGTCCCGGATCCATCAGCGGCAGCAGCGCCCGCGCGCACGCGGCGGCGCCGTCGCGGTCGGCTGCCCACCGTGTCAGCTGCGGCAGGCGGATGGCATCACTGACGATGTAGCGATCGGGATAGCCGTGGACCGGCACGACGTCTCCACTGGCCACGAGGTCCTCGAGTGCGGGCGCCGGTTCGAGACCAGCGATTGCCTGCAGGTAGAGCGCCGGCGTGAACGTCCGCGGCAGCGACAGGCGCGCGAGTACGGCCTCGCGCGAGGGGAGCGGCGGTGGCATCAGGGCGGCAAGGCTGGCGCGCACCTCGTCGGGCAGGCCCGCGTCCTGCAGCAGTGCGGCCAGGTTGGTCATCGCTGACCGCCCTCCTGCGCCCTCAACGCATTCACGGCATCCTGGAAGATGTTCAGGTCCTTCGGTGCCCACGAGTCGTCGCGCACCATGTGCGAGATGGCGATGCGCAGGTGCGTGGCCGCCGTGCTGTCGCTGAACTCGATGAACTCGTCGAAGCAGCGATCGAGCTCGCCCTTCGCGATGCGTGTCACCTTCACCCGCCGGAAGCCCTCGGCTGGCACACGGCTCGATTCGTCGGCGACGACGGCGCTGACGCGTTGCAGGGCGAACTCGTCGACGTCGGCCGGCTGGCCGGTTTCGAGCCCGACGTGGCGACGCACCACCAGCAACGCGTGCACGCCGGCGACGTCTGGATCCTCGGGATCCACGGCGGTAATCGGCAGCAGCAGCTTCTCCAGCAGGTGCTCGCGGAAGTCCTCGCTCGTCACCCAGTTCTGGCCGATGGAACGGAACCGCCCGAGGACCAGCAGCACCGGCCGACCCTTGCGCTCCTGCTGCAGTCCGGCCTTGAACGTGCGGAACACCTCCTCGATGTTGCGCGCCGTGCGCTCGGCGCGGGCGGCGGCGAACGCCTCGTCGAAGTCGGCGAACGCGCTGGCGGTCAACGGCGCACACATCGGCGACGCGGCGTACGACGGCAGCCCCCGCCACTCGTTGAGCACGTCGATCGACGACCGCGCCTGCGGGCCCACGAGCGTGGCGTGCCGCACGAGGAACCCGTTGTCGAGGAAGTCGCGAGCGCTGCGCTTCATCAGCCAGTCCTTGCCGACGCCGGCGTCATCGCTCTCGACGATCACCCCTCGCAGGGGCGCAGCACCGGCGGCGGAGGGCAGCAGCGTGGCCAGCAACGTCCGACGGTCTGCCGTGCGGTTCACGAACCGGCCAGGGCGGACGTACACGTCGCGCGCGATCTCGCATTGCGTGATCGCCGCGTTGGTGCGCGTGAAGCGCAGCACCTCGCCGACCGGCGTCCGCACCGTGAGCACCGGCAATGCCCAGTGGCGGCGCCGGCCGCCCTTGTACTCGGCGATCGTCGAGAGGAGATGTCGGGCCCGCACCATGGCCAGGTGCAGTGGCAGGCCGGAGGCCAGGGCGCCGTACAGCCGCTCGGCGAAGCGGCGCGCATAGACGATGTCGACGGCGGCCTGTGCGCCGATCACCGCGGGCACGCCGGAGTCGAGCAGCGCCGGGATCACGGGCGTGGCCTGTTCGCCGCCCTGCGCGGAGTGGCAGGCGTTGAGCACGACCAGCCGCGGCCGCCACCGATTGAGGCAGAACTCCCGGATCTGCGATGCCGACCATTCCCACGGCGGCGGAGGCGCCGCGTCCCGCGGGCGGGCCGCGGGCTTGAACTGCAGCGCGAACTCGGCGGGCGCGCTCGTCTCGTCGAGTTCGCCGTGCCCGATGAAGTGCAGCACGTGCGGCGCAGCGTCGGCGATGCGTTGCTCGAGCTCGTCGATGTTGGCCGGCGTGTCGCACTGTTCGACGATGGCGCTCAGGCCGGCGGTATGGAACGCCTTGCGAATCAGGCGGAGTTCCGCTGAGGCGAGTGCCGCGCCGTCGTCGGGATCGAGCTGTTCCTGGCCCGGCACGAGAAGGATGCGTACCGTGGGCTCGGCAAACGGCGACCCACAACGCGGGGCGGCCGCCAGCCGCACCACCGGCGTGTCTTCGAGGCGGAAAGCCGGCACCTCGCCGCTGCTGGTACGCCACGTCAACAACTCCCACGGCCAGGCGTCGAGCCACGGTGGAAGATCGAGATAGAGGCAGGGCCGCGGCGTCCCCCTCGGGCGACCCGCGGCCTCGGCGCGCCATGCGTCGAGCGCCGGCATCACGCCCGTCGCGTCCAGCAGGTCGTACAGCCGCGCGCCGACCTTCTGGAAGATGTCGTGTTCCATGTCGAAGGTGCGGACGAACGCGAGCACCGTGGCCAGGGTCAGGTCCTGGCCGCCCGGTCCGGGTGCTTCGAGCGCCTGCTGCGTGAAGGGCACCGCGCCCGCGTGACGGCGCACGGACCCCGCACATGTCGGAAAGCCCTCCCAGAGTTCGACCGCCCAGGCCCGCGACGGCTCGGGCGCGACTTCCGTGATCTTCAGCACCAGGTCCGGCATGGCGTTGTCGATGGGCGCGTCAGCTGCTCATCACCTCTGTGCGGAGACGGGCTGCCGGGTCGCCGAGGATGACGTAGTTGCGCGCGTCGTTGCGTGCCACCCAGCGGTTGGCGAGCCGCGCGTTGGACACCAGTTGCGAGCTCACCGATTCACGCAGGTCCTGCGACTCCTGGAGCTCCGCCGAGAGCACCGCCCACCGCATGTTGAAGCCGTCGGTGGCCTGTCCGATGCGCTGTCCCTGGAGGATGCGCACCATCACGTCCCTCATCTCCTGCGCCTGCGGCACGCCACGGCTGTTCTGGAACGAGTACGCCCACGCGCGGTCGACGTGCGCGAGCGAGGCGAGCGCGCCCTTGGCGAGCATCCGCTGTGGCAGCCGCGCCACGATGGGATCGGGCACCAGTTGACGCGGCGGCTGCGCCGACGTGAGCCCGAAATCGTCGACCTTCGGGCAACCCCCGCCATAACATGCAAACAGGAAGTGCACGAGGCCGTGCAGGGCGCTGCTGCCGTCCGGCAGGTCGGCCGCGGTCACGAGATGCCCGGCGGTCGTCGGTCCGAATCCCGGCCAGTCCTGGCACAGGATGGCGCCCTGCTTCTCGCGTTGGAGCGGGTCGGTCATCTTGAACTTGACGCCGTGCGATCCGGTGAACAGGAATGCCGGCGGCCCGCCTGGTTCATGACCGGCGAGCAGCGACAGCAGGCGCGCCTTGGTGGCGTCGGCCGCGAGCAGCGACGTCAGCCTGAATCCCTTGTAGCCGTCGAGCGTGCGGACCGTGTCGGTTCCCGTCACCAGTGGGCGCGTGATCTGGTCGTGCAGCAGTCCTGTGGGGCGGTCGCCGTCGTTCCGGACCGACACGAGCGCCGCGTGCTTCCGGTGCGGCACCGTCGTCGCCGTCTCGTAGGCGACCACGTGTTCCGCGTACGCGCGGTACTCGTCGGGCGTGTCGAAGTGCAGCCGACCGACGTTCCAGTACAGATCCAGCAGGTACTGGAACTCGAACGGGATCTCCGTCGGTCCGCCGACGAGCAGCACGTAGAGCGGCACTCCGCGTTCGGGGTCCACGAGGCCGAAACCGGCACCCTGCCGCTCGATCCACTGGCGCGGCGTCTCACCGGGCACGATGCCCGATGCGCCGTCGAAGAGCTTGAACAGGCGTCGCGCCTGCGCCTGCCGGTGCTCCAGCAGCGGCGCCAGGGCGTTGCGAAGCGCCGGGTCGGCATCCGTCGTGAACACGACGCACCAGCCCGCTTCCTCCAGGTTGTTCGGGTCGATGTCCGCGATCGCGAGATGCTCGGCGGCGCCACGCTCGCCGCGTTCACGGACCTCCGGACCGTCTGCTTCGATGTGCTGCAGGTCGTCCTCGGTGACGCCGGGGAGCGGCTCGCCCGTGTCGGCCTCGATACCGAAGGGGAGCGGGAACTCGTCGGGTCCGAGCGGCGGCGTGATCGGCTGGCTGTCGGTCATCGTGCGTAGCCTTACAGATGCTCCCCGGCCCTCGGCTCAGACGAGGGCCGCCTGCCACAGGGCATGCGCGACCTCGGGCCCGTCGATGTCCGAGTGTGCCCCCGAGATCCCGCCGCCGTCCTTGATGAAGCGCGACGATTCGAGGTTGTACACCGTTCCGGGGGCGAACTGGTAGCGCGTCCGCTCGTCGCCGAGTTCGCGTGCGATCGCCGCGTCGAGACCGCAGATGCCGAAGCGGCCGATTGCGCCATACTTCGGCAGGTCGTCGCCAAACGCCGCGTCCGACAGCGAGACGGCCGAAGCCCAGGGATACAGCGTGCCGACGGCGCGATCGTGGATCGACTGCGAGACGAGCAGCGGGCCGCGGATGGCGCCGCGCTCGATCCATGGATGGAAGTAGCCCGGACGATCCTCGCCGTTCACGCTCGTGCCGAAGGCCCACAGCGAGACCGCGCCCTGCAGCAGTGCCACCGAGTCCACCTTGCGCGGCAGTCGTCCGCGTGCCCCGGGTCCCCCGAGGATCGACGCGACGACGATCGTGCCGAAGCTGTGGCCCATGAGGTGCACGCGGGCCTCCGGGGCCGCCTCCATCAGCGCGGCGACGAAGTCGTGCATGCCGGCCTCGCCGATCGTCCGCGCCCGCTTCTTCATCGTCCAGTAGGACAACTGGCGCAGCGGTCCGAGGATGCCGCCGAGCCGTCCGCCCCCGCCGAAATCGCTGCCCTCGGCCTCGTTGCCGCGCTGGAACGCCTCGTCGGGGTCGAACGGCGCGCCCTCGGCGTCGGGTGGGCCGGTCGGTCCGTCGCCGACATACCCGGCCAACGCCGCGAGCTGGGCGTACGCCTCCCGCGTGTCCTCGGGCAGTTCCGTCGCGGCCGCGTTCCGCTGGTGCTCCGCGACGATGCGATCGATGAGCGGCTCGGCCTCGGGGCCGAGTCCCAGGCGATCGAGGTACGTGGCCTTGATCTCGGCGGGCGACTGCGCCATCCCTTCGTCGACGTCGAAGGACGCCCCGTCATCGGCAAGCTCCTCGTTACCGAATGGCTGGCTGGGCCAGTGCAGGCCGATCCAGAGCGGGCGGAAGGGGGCGGGCACGGCCGCACGGTCCTCCGCGAGAGCCAGCATGGCGCCGATCCAGCGGTTGTACTGGTCGCGCGACGAGTCGATGTCGCCCTTCCAGCCGTGGCAGAACAGGAAGACGTGCGTCGGGTGGTCCACGCGGGCCTGCGCGAGGATCCGCTCGGAGAGGCGGCCGTTCACGCCGTCGTGGTCATCGGTGCGTTCACGGCCGTCCTTGTCGAAGCACAGATGGGCGTACCGCTCGCTGGTTCCGGGGATGGTCTCGAAGGGCATGGGGATCGCTCCTCAACGTAACAACGGCGCGGCGTCGGACGGATCGGCGAGGTCGCCATCGAACCCACCGGTCTGGCGCCAGTAGATGTCTTCACTCACCTCGTAACTGAGTTGATCCAGGTGACTCGTGTGCTTGTCGGCCCCAGCGACCCCGCGGCGCGCCGCGCGCGCCTGCCGAAGAGCCTCAATCGACTCGTTCGTCCCGATGAGGCGGAGGCTCTGGAGCGCGTACCGCCGCAGTGCGAGCCGTTGGTCGGACGTGACCGGCGCCACCAGCCGTCGG
>JAEYZV010000222.1 GCA_023427865.1 Acidobacteriota bacterium | reverse complement strand
TACCCGCTACCCGCTACCCGGCCCTACTTGTTTATCTCCCCCCACTCGCGCTCGTAGTAGCGCACGAGCGCCTGTGTGTGGAGCCGATTCGGCTCGACGGGCAGGCGCGCCATGTCGATCGGGAACGCGAAGAGCTCCGGCAGCGATCGCACGTCCAGGAAGCGAAGGCCTGCAGGCAGCCGCGTCGGCATGCCGGGCGGCCGCGTGCCGGCGAGCACGAAGCCCCACTCGCCGAACGAGGGCACGTACACGTGGTAGGGCGCTACCGACAGGCCGGCCTGCTCGATCGTCGTGACGATGCACCAGTAGGCCTGACGGGCGAAGAGCGGTGATGTCGCCTGCACGGCGAACGTGGCGTCCGGCGTGAGGCGCTGCACGAGCATGCGGTAGAACGTCGTCGTGTAGAGCTTGCCGAGCGCGAAGTTCGACGGATCGGGGAAGTCCACGACGGCGAAGTCGAACGGTTCCCCGGGGCCGTCGAGCCACTGGAACGCATCGGCGTTGACGACCGTGACGCGCGGGTCCGAGAGCGAGTCCTCGTTGAGCCGGCGCAGCTCGTCGTGCGTCGAGAAGAGCCGGGTCATCTCCGGATCGAGATCCACCAGGGTGACGTGCTGCACCGACCGATAGCGGAGCACTTCGCGAAGGGCGAGGCCGTCGCCACCGCCGAGCACGAGCACGCGGCGCGGCGAGGGCAGTGCGGCGAGGCCCGGATGCACCAGCGCCTCGTGATACCGGTATTCGTCGCGTGAGCTGAACTGCAGGTTGGCGTTGAGGAACAGCCGCAGGTCCGACTTCCACGCGGTCATGACGATGCGCTGATACGGAGTGGTCCTGGCGAGCACGATGTCGTCGGCGTAGATGTTGGCCTCGGCGAGATCGAGCAGCGCGTTGGCCTGCCAGAGCCCCGCGCCGAGGAGCGCCAGCGAGACGAGGCAGGTGACCCGGAGGATGCGTCGCGTCGATGCGCCGAGCAGGTCCCGGAGCACCACCGTCGTCCACAGGGCGACCGCCACGTTGATGGCGCCGAACAGCATCGGCGCGCGCACGAGCCCGAGCTTCGGCACGAGGACGATCGGGAACAGCAGCGACGCGCCAAGCGCGCCGAGGTAGTCGAAGGTCAGCACGTTGGCGACCACGTCCTTGAACTGGAAGCGGTCGCGCAGCAGCCGCATGAGCAGCGGGATCTCGAGTCCGACGAGCGTGCCGACGATGAAGACGAGCACGTAGAGCAGCAGGCGGAACGCGTCGGTGTACGCAAAGGCGAGAAACAGCACGGCCGAGGAGAAGCCGCCGATCACGCCGACGATGATCTCGATGACGATGAAGCGTGCGGCGAGGCCCCGGCCGACGAATCGCGACAGCCAGGAGCCCACGCCCATGGCGAAGAGGTACGTGCCGATGACGGTGGAGAACTGCGTCACGCTGTCGCCGAGCAGGTAACTGGCGAGCGCGCCGGCGACGAGCTCGTAGATGAGCCCGCACGCCGCGATGAGCAGGACGGTCGTGAGCAGCGCGGCGGTCATCGCGATGAATCTCTCATGACCTGAAGACGCAAATGGCGCGTTGGGGGAACGCGCCCTGCCTGCGATGTGTCGCGCGTTCGTGGAACCATGTCGGTAGGGCCGGTTCTCCGAACCCGGCCTCAGCTCAATGAATCGCGGCGGCGATGATCAGCGAAATCCCGAGCGCGAACGCGCCGATCAACACCGCGAGTGCCGTGTTGTGGTCGTCGATGATCTCCTTCCACAGCCGGTAGGGCGTGAGCCGCTCGACGGCAAGGAACGTGGAGAACAGCACGACGATCCCGAGTGCCGCGAAGACGACGGCCGCGATCAGGTTGTTCAGCAGCGTGGGTTCCATCTGTCACTTCCCTCCGAAGAAGCGGGGGCCGCCGGCGTACAACGAGCGGTAGGCGCCGGGATTGTCGCGGATCGATCGCGGCACGTTGTGCACGACGTCGGCGCGGGAGGTGAGCCAGCCCGTCCGATCGGCATGCCAGGCCCAGCCGGTCGCCGCCAGGCCGAACACCAGGTAGATCAGCGCACGATGCATGTCGCCCTCCCGCTACGCCCTGAGCTCACGCACCGAGTCGAAGGGCTAGTCATCATCGTCATCATCATCGTCGTCGTCGGAACCGGACGACGACGCGTAGTCGCCTTCCTGTTCGCGCGCAAGCTCGAACGACACCTTGCGGAACCACACCCAGAGCGGCCGGATCAGCAGCAGCACGAACGCGATGAGGTACGGCCACATCGACGCGACGTCGTGGCGGACCTTGATCGCGTACGTCACGGCCGGGCCGTTCGGTGGACCTTCGGGCTCCACCCTGAGGTAGTACTGCCCGGCAGGCATCGTCGGGAACGAGCGGGATGCCGAGCGACTGCCTTCACTCCACGACTCGCCGTCCTCGACGCCAGCGTAGTAGCTGACCTCGGTGGCGACGTTGTAGGCGTCACCCGTGTCCAGGTTCACGAGCGCGAGGTCGTAGCCGAGCCAGGAGTTGGTGAGAGGCGCCTCGATGTCGACCTCCACCGTTCCGGGCTCGCCGATCGTGAACGTCGGCGTGACGAACGACGACTCGGCCGCGCCGGGGCGGTACGTGTACCGGCTGCTGAAGATCTCGTCGCTCGCTGCGGTGAACTGGCGGACGATGAACACCAGGAGGAGCAACGCCGCGAGCCAGCGGAAGGCGCGCCACAGCGCCCCGGACTTCTCGACATACGGATTCGGCTGGTTGGCGAACACGCCCGACGGCGTCTCCGCGGCAGCCGGCGGGTTGAACGCTTTCCAGATGTCCCGCGGGTTCGTATAGCGTCCGATCGACCAGGTACGTTCGGCGCCGGTGCCTTCGCTGGAGAGCATCAGCGGCGGGCTGATGAAGTCGTCCACGTCCACCTTGTCGCCGGCTTTCACCCGCCACGGGAACTCGCCGAGCACGTAATCGGTCCGGGCGGTTGCGTGCTGGAAGTGCCTGAACGTGTGCTCGCCGTAGTGCATGGTCGGGCGCGTGCCCGTGGAGCCGACCGTCGGCACCTCGCGCACCGTGACCACATCGTTCCAGTGGCCGTTGTACACGGTGAAGTAGCGGAAGCCCTGGTACGGGTTGAACAGCAGGTACTCGCCCCACGCGTAGCGCTCACGCTCGACGGTGATCGACCGGCGCTGGAAGCCGATCACGTCGTACGGGTGGCCGTGCCACTCGCCACGTGATCCGAGGGGCAGCTCGAGCGTCTGGTATCGGGCCTCCGCGTCCTGCATCACCACGACGTTCGGGTCGCGCGGATCGAGCAGCGCGCCACAGCTCGTGCAGGCGACCGAGCGTGTGTGGGTCAGCGCACGCAGTTCGATGGCGGCGCCGCAGTTGCGGCAGTTGAACCCCTGGAGCGCGCGCGAACGGTCGTCGGCCTCGAACGTCCTGAGGTTGCGCAGCTGCAGTTCGTCGAACGACACGAAGCGGCCGATGAAGAGCAGCGGCACGCCGTCGCTGTAGTCGATCGTGCCGAAGGTCGCGTCGGGGCCGCGCAGGTCGGCGAAGAGCACGTCCTCCTTGCCCCAGTACTCGAACGGAAGTTCGCCCTCGACGCCCTTGTATCGAGCGGTGGTGAGGGTGGTGACCTGCAGGCGGCGATCGTCCCAGGTGTAACCCTGCCCGAGTGCCACCTCGGCAATGGCAGGCAGCGGCCGCGGCGGTGGGACGACGCTCGTGACGGCGTATTCGAGCTGCGCGTCCGACAGCCAGCCGCTCGTCCCATCGGCGTACACGACGTGCCATTCGTTCCAGCCGCCCTCGTCGTATTCGTAGACGATGCGGCCGACGACCGTGAACCCGCGGCCGTCGACCTGCCCCTCGGTGCCGATCCGGATCGGCGAGCTGTCGGGTGGCAGATCGCTGACCTCGCCGATGGTCTCGAGGTCCACGTCGTGGCGCACGATCACGGAGCGGCACGACGTGCAGGTCGTCTGCACCGCGCTCGACCAGCGGAACTGCACGGGCGCGCTGCAGTTCGGGCAGCGACCGACCGGCCCTCTCATGCGTCGGCCGTCCCGACCGTCGCGTACACGCGCTCTACCCGGCGCACGTGCGTGTCGGTCGCGCCGAGCACGTCGGCGAGCAGCGCCGCGACGTCGAACTCGTCACGCGGCCGGCAGCAGAACAGGTTGACGCAGAGCGATCCGAACTCGGGGAAGGTGTGACACGCGAGATGGGACTCGGCCAGCACGACCACGCCGGTGATGCCACCCGGCGCGGGGAATGTGTGCCAGACCGCGGGCGCGACCGGCGTGAGCTGCAGGTCGGCGATCAGGCGGTCGAAGAGCGCGCGCAGGCGAACCACGTCCCGCAGGGCCCCGGGCTCGCAACCCTGCGCGTCGATGATCCACTCGACACCGCGCATGGCGGCAGAGTATAGCCGAGGCAGGTTCCCAGGGAGGCTCGTGATGGATGCGCGCGACTGGTCGGACGTCCTCCACGCGCTGGCGCAGTCGCCCGCGCCCGAACTCGAGGCGCCATGGCAGATGACCGATGCCATGTTGCGCGACGTTCGTCGCGTCGAGCACCTCCTGCGTCTCGACGCGTCGGGATCCAGGGCGGTGACCGACGAAGGCGTCCTGGCGCTCGGGGGACTCGTGTCGCTCCGGCACCTGAATCTCGCGGACACGGCGGTGACCGACCGTGCGCTGGACGTCCTGCGCACCTTGCCGTCGCTCGAGACGCTTTCCCTCCGGGGCACGCGCGTGACCGATGCGGGCATGGTGGTCCTGCGCGGCTGCGACGCCTTGCGATCGGTCGATCTCGCGAGGACCGCCGCGGGTGATGCCGCCGTGTACGCGCTCGCCGGCAAGGCGAACCTGTGCACGTTCCACAGTGGCGACGGCCTCACCGATGCCGGCCTGGCGGGGTTGCACGCCTGGCCTGCCTTCAGGACGTGGCAGGGCGGCGAGGAAACGATGGCCTTGCTCAGCTACGAGGCCGGACCCACGTATCTCAGCCTCCGCGGGACGTTCACCGACCGCGGGCTGGCGCACCTGCAAGGGCTCGACGGGCTGTTTGCGTTGAACGTCGATGCCCGGGAGCTGGCGATTACGGCCGCCGGCATGGCGGCGCTCGTGCCGCTGCCGCGCCTCGGCTGGCTCGCGGCCGATGCCAAGGACGACTGGATGCCGCACATCGCGGCCATGCCCCGCCTGCGATTCCTCGGCGCGCAGGACACCGTCGCGGGAGACGACGGATTCGCCGCCCTCGGCAGATCGTCGTCGATCGAGTACATCTGGGGTCGGCGTTGCCACAACCTGCGACGGCGCGGATTCATCGCGCTGTCGGAGATGCCGCGGCTGCGCGCGCTGTCGGTGAGCTGCCTGAACGTGGACGACGAGGGGCTCGCGACGCTGCCGCGCTTCCCCGCGCTCCGTGAGTTGATGCCGATGGACGTGCCCGATGCGGGCTATCGCCACATCGGCCAGTGCGTCGCGCTCGAATCGCTCGTGCTGATGTACTGTCGCGACACGACCGATGTGGCGACCGAACATCTCGGCGGACTCACCGCGCTGCGGTCGTACTTCAACAGCTACACGCAGGTCACCGATCGGACGCCCGAGCTGCTATCGCGTAACGAGGCGCTCGAGCGCGTGACGTTCGACAACTGCCATCGGCTGACGAACACCGGAATCGCTCACCTCGCCCGCCTGCCGCGACTGCAGCAGCTGCGCGTGAACAGCAAGGCCGTCACGCCGGCGGTGCGCACGGCGTTCCGAGCCGATGTCGTCGTCGACATCGAGTCGTGATCTCCGCGCCGTCTCGCGGCTCCGACGGTAGGGCCCACTCTCCGAGCGTCCCCGACGGTAGGGCCCGCTCTCCGAGCGTGGCCACGTCGGCCGGCTGGAACATGCGTGAGGCCCGGCTGGGACAGATCGTGAAGGCCCGGCTGGGACAGCCGGCCCTACCGGGGATAGCCGGCCCTAGCGGGGCAGCCGCGCAGGCCGTAGGGTTACCACCGCGTTGTAGTCCGGCTCCATCGACACATGGTCGATGGCCGACGCGGAGAGCAGCACGTTGCCCTCCGGCCAGTGCACCTCGAGGTTGCCCGGCTTGACGGGCGCGGCGCGCAGCCGGCCCGTGAAGCTTCCGGCCCGCGCCTGCAGCGTGACGGTGGCGCCCTCGCTCAACTGGAGTCGCGCAAGGTCCTCGTCGCTGATGAGGATGTCGTCACGCCGCGCGCCGGTGAGCGGATCGACGTCGCGATGCACCATCGAGTTGAACTGCTTGCCGCGACGTGTGGACACGCGGAACGTTCGTGAGGCATCGGTCGCCGCGTCGTACTCGACGACCGCGGCGTGCGCCGGCCGCGTCGCATCGATCGGCGCGAAGCGGGCCCGGCCGTCGGGCGTGGCGAAGCGCCCGTCGGCAAACAGCGTGCGGCCGCCCCACTGCACCTGGTCGCCCTTGGCCGCCAGCCTCTCGATGCCGGCGTAGAGTGGAACCGCCCGCGCGATCTCCGCGCGGATCTCCGCAGCACTCCTGAAGCGCACCTGGTGCGCGCGATCTGGCCAGGCGCGTGCCATCGCCTCGCCGAACACCTGCCACTCGGGCCGTGCCGATCCGATGCGCCTCCCGCGGATCTCCGGCGAGAAGATGATGCGCCGCTCCGTGGACGTCTCGGTGCCCCCACCTGGCGACTCGTAGCGCGTGGCCGCAGGCAGGATCAGCACGTCGCCATCGCTCCCGGCGAGCATCGCCGACGAGAGCACGATGTCCTGGTGGATGCGAAGGCGCGGGCGTCGCAACGCCGCACGCGATCGCGCCTCGTCGGGCAGCGTCTCGAGGAAGTTGCCACCGACGATCCAGAAGAGATCCACGTCGCCGTCGGCGGCGTGCTCGATCATCTCCGCCGTGGTCCATCCGTTCGTCGCCGGCACGTCGAAGCCCCAGACGTCGCGCCAGCGCTCGGCGGTGGCCGCATCGATCGACGGTACGCACCCGACTTCGGCCCCACCCTGCACACCAGAGTGGCCGCGAATCGGCACGAGCCCGCGGTTGGGCCGGCCCGGAAGGCCGCGCGCCAGGCCCACGTTGAGCAGCGCGCTCACCGTCTGCACGCCGTGCGCATGCTGCGTGAGCCCCATCGACCAGACGAGCACCGCGTTGGGGCGCGAGACGAGCAGCCGTGCGAACGCCTCCATGCGCTCGCGCGACGCGCCGCTGTCGCGCTCGAGCGTGGGCCAGTCGGAGGCGAGCGCGCGGTCGCGTGCCTCGTCGAATCCCGTCGTCTGCTCGCGCACGAACGCCTCGTCCACGCCGCCCCCCTCGATGAGCGCGCGCAGCACGCCGACGAGGAAGGCGAGGTCGCCGCCCGTGTGCACGTCGAACCAGTGGTCGGCGATGCGCGTGCCGAACAGGGCGCTCGAAGCGACCGACGGCACCCAGTAGCGCGCCAGCCCCGGCTCTCGATAGGTGTTGACGACGGCGACCTGTGCGCCGTTCTTCTTCGCCTCGTGCAGGTACTTCGTCGTCACCGGCTGGTTGTTGGCGACGTTGGACCCGAAGAAGACGATGAGGTCGGCGTGCAGCCAGTCGGCGTAGCTGCACGTCGACGCACCGTAGCCGAGCGCCGCCTTCATCGCACTCGTCGAGGCGGCATGGCACAGCCGTGCGGCGTTGTCGATGTTGTTGGTGCCAAGGCACCTCGCCGCCTTCTGCGCTGCGTAGTACACCTCGTTGGTGATGCCGCGCGAGGTCATGAAGAACGCCGCGCGCCGTGGGTCGACCTGCCGTGCCTCTTCGGCGATGCGGTCGAGCGCCTCGTCCCACGACACGACACGGAATCCATACTCGCCGGGCCGGCGAAGCAGCGGCTCCGGCAGCCGCCCGAGCGCACGCAAGCCCGCCGATGTCGCTGTCGCCAGCGGTCGCACGTCGGCGAGCCGCGCGGTGTCGAGCGCCGGTGCGGTGTTGAGCCGCATCAGCTCCAGCCGCACCATGCACAGGTGGGTGCCGTCGATGGTCCAGTCCGACAGGCCGGACGTGCCGAGCGCGCACCCATCGCACACGCCGTTGCGGAGGATGCGCCACGCGAACGGCAGCTGGTCGCGGTTCTCCCACATCACCCGGAGCATGTCGCGGTAGTGCCGTGGCTTCTGCGTGTCGAGACCGAAGAGGAACATGCGTTCAGGCGATCCGGTGCGGGTGGGTGTACACGTTGCAGCCGCCATCGCGAACGAAGCCGGCAAGCGTGACGTTGCGCTCGCGTGCGAGGTCGACGGCGAGGCTGGACGGTGCGGAGACGGCAACGAGCATCGGCATCCCCGCCATCACGGCCTTCTGCACGAGCTCGAACGACGCGCGCCCGCTGACGCACAGCAGGTGCGACGCGAGCGGCAGGCGATCCTGCAGGAGGAGGCGTCCGAGCACCTTGTCCACGGCATTGTGGCGGCCCACGTCCTCGGCGATCCCGACGAGCGTGCCGTCGCTCGTGAACACGCCGGCAGCGTGCAGCCCGCCCGTCCGATCGAACACCGCCTGGCGCTTGCGCAGCACGCCGGGAAGCGTGGTCAGCAGGTCGGCGGAGATGCGCCAGGTGGCCGTGATGGGCGCCGCCGAGAAGGCGAGTGCGTCGGCCGACGGCCGCCCGCACACGCCGCAGGCCGACGTCGCGGTCACGTGACGACGACCGGCGAGCACCTCGGACAGGCGGGCCGTGACGGCACCTTGCAGCGCGACGTCGACGACGTGCGCGTCCGGATTGTCGGTGGATGTCGGGTGGCTGATGTCGCCGATGTCGGCACCGGACGTGACGACCCCTTCCGACAGCAGGAACCCGGCCGCGAGTGCCTCGTCGTCGCCCGGCGTCCGCATCGTCACGACGAAGGGCTGCCCGTGCAGGCGGATTTCGAGTGGAGCTTCCGCGGCGACGTGGTCGGTGGTGGCGGCGCGCGCCTCGTCGCGGAGGCGCACGACGTCCACTTCCCGCCAGGAGATCGACATCGGCCGATCTTACCGGCACCCGGACTCAGGCTGCTTCAGGCGCCGCGCTTGTACGTGATGGCGAGGCCTCCGCCGCGCTCGTCCACGGTGGTCTCCGTGTTCGGAGTGCTTCGGAGCAGCGCAAGGTACTCGCGCGATCCCACGACGCCTCGTCGCCCCGCTTCGCTGATGTTGTGGGTGGTGTAGCAGCCACCGACGGTGAGCTTCGGGAATACGGCCTTGAAGTAGTTCGGGTACCAGTCCTTGTCGGCGTCGCTGAAGACGAAGTCGAACGGACCGGGCAGCGAGGGCACGATTGCGTGTGCGTCGCCGAGTCTGGCGTCGACGAACGCGCTCAGCCCTGCCGCCTCGAAGTTCTTCAACGCTTCACGGTGACGCGCCTCGTCGACCTCGACGGTGATGAGCTTTCCGCCGGTCTTGCTGAGCGCCCACGCGATCCAGATCCCCGAGTGGCCGGTGGACGTGCCAATTTCGAGGGCGCGCGTGTACTTGCCCTTCACGACGAGGTCGTGCAGCAGTTGCCCGTCGGAGGCTGGGACGTTGAGGTCGCGCCAGGTGCCGGCCTTCTCGGCGAGGAAGGCCTTGACCCTGGCGTCGAGCGCGCCCTGGTCCCCGGGACGTTGCGCAGGTCGTGCAAGGGGCGTCATCGTAGCCGTGGCGGCGAAGAGCGCGGCGGCGGCAAGGCGCGCGAGTGCGGGCATGCGGGTGACCTCCGGTGAGTGTTCCCGGCATTCTCACCCCGATCGGTCGTCGCGGGGGGTGTCCGCGAGCGCGTCTGGACGGCTTGACCGACAGTCGACGGCAGAGCTTGGCGGCCAGAATCGCGTGCCCTGTCACAACCGGCTCCGCCGGCCGTCATGGGTAGGTAGCACCATGGAACTCGGGCAGATCGACACGCATACCGATGCCTTCGAGGCCGCCCGCGGCCGGCTCTTCGGGCTCGCCTACCGCATGCTCGGGTCGCGAGCCGACGCCGAGGACGTCGTGCAGGAGACGTACGTCCGCTGGCACCAGGCGCCACGCGACACCATCCGCCAACCGGCCGCCTGGCTGGTGACGACGGCGACGCGGCTCTCGATCGATCGCCTGCGGGCCGCACGTACGGCCCGGGAGGCGTACAGCGGCCCATGGCTGCCCGATCCGCTGCTCGGCGCTGCGCCCCCGTCACCGGACCACCATCTGGAGTTCGCGTCGGACCTCTCGCAGGCATTCCTGCTGTTGCTGGAACGCCTTGCCCCGGAAGAGCGCGCGGCCTTCCTCCTGCACGACGTCTTCGACACCGGCTACGCCGACATCGCGCGCACGCTGGGCAAGTCCGAGCAGGCCTGCCGGCAGATCGTGCATCGCGCGCGGCAGCGCGTCCGGGGCACGCAGCGGCGGTTCGAAGCGAGTGCCGACGGGCACCGGCAGCTCCTCGACACGTTCACCGCAGCCCTGCAGGCGCAGGACGAGGCCGCGCTGCTGCAACTCTTCACGCCCGACGTCGTCTGGACCGCCGATGGCGGCGGCGTCGTGCATGCGTCGCCGCGTCCGATCGAGGGGGCGCAGCGCGTGGCGCGGCTCGCGCTCGGCCTGCAGCGCATCTACGACCGCCATGGTGTCGCGCTGGAGCATGCCTGGGTGAACGGTCAGCCGGGGCTCGTGCTGCGTGCCGAGGGTCAGGTGCGGGCGACGTTTGCCATCGACACCGACGATGGCCGGATTGCCGGCGTGTACGTCGTGCTGAACCCGGCCAAGCTGCCATAGCGAACGACCGGCCTTCGTCATTCGGCCTTCGGCCTTCATACCGCGCGCACCGGTTCGCTGTCACGACACGCGAGCTCGCCCGTCGGGCAGGGCCCGAC
Source organism: Acidobacteriota bacterium (assembly GCA_023427865.1). GTDB lineage: Bacteria > Acidobacteriota > Vicinamibacteria > Vicinamibacterales > Vicinamibacteraceae > Luteitalea. The sequence continues at coordinate 137 of JAEYZV010000222.1, read as the reverse complement.
GGCTACGAACGGTACCCGATACCCGGTTCCCGGTTCCCGGTTCCCGATTCCCCCAGTGCCTGTCACAACACGTGCGCTCGCCCGTCTACGGGGCATGAACGCACACGCACACGTCGTCATGACTCCCCGCGTCGATC
>JAEYZV010000524.1 GCA_023427865.1 Acidobacteriota bacterium | reverse complement strand
CATTGGCGATCGCGCAGCGGCGCGTCCGGGCGGAGTTCGTCTTCATGCTCGGCGGCGCCGTCGAGGACGAGTTCGAGGAGGCGGCGCACTCGTACGAGATAGAGGCAGGCCGGCACGACAACCGCGGCCGGCGCGACCTGCCCGAGGCCGTTCGCGAGATGGCGCAGGCCGAGGCGCGCCTGACCGATGCCGACGTAAAGGAAGCACTGCCTTACGAGTATCGTGCGTTGGAAGCCGTGCAGGCCGCCTTGGGGCGATCCCGGTACTTCATGCGGACCTTGCCGGTGCGCATACGAATCGACGCGTCGAGGCGGCTCGCGGGCGATCGGCGCGATGCGTCGTCGGTCGAGTGGGAGCGCACGCCGGTGGCCGGCGACCGCCGCGCCGCAGCGATGGAGGTCCTGCGACGGCTGGAGGCAGCGACCGAGGCGAAGGACGCCGCCGCACGCGCCGGGCTGCTGCCCGACCTCGTTGCGCTCGATCGCGGGAACGCCGACTGGATCGCACTCTCGCGCCAGGTGCTCGACGCAGAGGGATCGCAGGTCGCGCTGCGCGCACTCCGAGCGCGGGTGCTGGCCGTGAGCCCGTCATGGATGGCAGTGCCGCTTTCCCGGGATACGCGGGAAGCCAGCGCGCAGGGGGCGGGCACGCCATGACCTCCGGATATGCGCCGAGCCTGTTCAGGAGCCTGGCGCTCGTTGGCGTCCTCGGCGCCCTCGTCGATCCCGGGTGTGCGACGACGAGGCGGCCGACGATCGACATCGAGTTCGCTGAAGGCGTACCGGCGCCAGTGAGGGAGCGCGTGCAGGCGCGGATCGAGGCTGCGACCCGGAACTGGGCGAGCGTGGACGTGGACGCCCCGGGCGTGATTCCCCGTCGTGCTTCGGCGGACATGACCACAGACGTGCGCGTCGTGGTTGGCGACGCCGCACCCGTCCTGACGTCACTTCGTGCGGTGCCGGCTGCGCTCGCTGTCCGCATCGCGGATCCGGTACTCGAGGTGACGCGCGTCAGCGTGCCGACCCGCGTGGCCGTCGGCGTTCGCGTGGGCGTGCAGGTGTCGCTCGCCGGCGTGCCCGCCGGTACAGGCAGGCTGACGCTCCGGCTGTCGGATCCGACATCCGATCAGGAGTTGGCTGAGGCGACCGTCGACACGGCGACGACCGACGGCACGTGGCAGGGCGAGGTGCCATGGCTGCCGACTCGCGTGGGCGAGCACGTCCTGCGATTGACGGCCATGCACAGCGGGCCGGTGGCGGTGCGTCCGGCCTTTCCCGCCGATGCCATCGTCGACGTGCTGCCGCCGCAGGTGCGCGTGGAATTCCTTGACGCGCGACCGACGTGGACCGCACGTTTCGCACGCCTTGCCCTCGCAGCGCAGGATGGGATCGTCGTGTCCTCCGAGACGCGCATCGCTCCAGGCGTCACGGTGCGGACGACCGGGCCCGCCGACGAGGGACGCGAGGCGCCCTTGCAGGCGTCGGTGCTCCTGGTGGGAGGCGTCGAAGCGCTGACCGCCCACGATGTGTCGCGCCTCGTGCGCGACGTCCGGGATCGCGGACGTGCGCTGGTGCTGTTGCTCGATGAGCCACCGCGTCCGGGCCCATGGCAACGACTGTGGTCAGGAGCGGTCGGCGGGCCGCGCAGCAGTCCGCAGCCCTTGCTCGCCCACGTGGGAACACATGCCTGGATGGCCCGCGAGTGGCTCGCGGTCCTGGCGTCAACGGACGTCGTCCCATTGGCGTACTTCGACTCGGTACGGGATCCGATCGTGGTCGGCCGCGGCCTCGGAGCCGGTCGGGTGCTGCTCGTGACCGGGCTCGACACGTGGCGGTGGCGCGCCCACGAGCGCGCCGACTTCGTGCGGGGCTGGCAGACGCTCGTTCGCGGCCTGGCGGCCGGTGTGCCGGCGCCGCTGTCGCTCACGGCGTGGGCGAGCGGCGATGGAACGCAACGGTCGGTACACGCCGACGTCGTCGTGCGGCCGGACCTCCGTGCCGCCGGCGTCGATGATGTCCGCGCAGAGATCGAGTGGAGTGGCACGACGCATGCCCTTCCGCTCGTCGCCCTTGGCGACGGGCGCTTCCGAGGGGCGGTTCGGCAGTGGAAGGGAGAGCGCGCGAGCGTGAAGGTCCACGCGCTCCAGGCAGGTGAAGTGGTCGCCCGCGCGCAAGGCGTGATACACGTAAGCGCCATCGCACCGACAGCGACGTGGGATGCCGTGGAGCGGCGCCAGCGCGAGCGGGGCCACGCTGCCGCGACCGAGGCGACGCTTGGACCCGCCCTGGAGACCCTGCACGGGACGGTGGTGTCGCCGCGACGCGATCGCTGGTTCGCGACGCGGACCGTGCCGTATGCCATGCTGACGACCGTGCTTCTCGGGAGCGACTGGATCCTTCGACGCGTCCGGCGTCGACGGTGAGGATCGGACTGACAACGATGCCGCAGAATCGACGTGAGTTCCTCAAGCGGGCTGGCGCGGCGGGTGCTGCGTTGGGGATGTCCGAACTCTGGCTCGCCCAGTTGTCGGCGCAGGGCCCCAAGGGCCGCAACGGCCCCTGGCGGCAGTACGGCACCGACGCTCTCGAAGAGGCCCGGTCCCTCGGCTGCACGTACGCCGACATCCGGTTCGGCCGCAAGCGCTCGCAATCGCTGAACGTCCGCAACGGCCAGCTGACGACCAGCGGAGGATTCAGCTACGGCGGCTTCGGTGCGGCTCCCGGAGGGGGCGTGTCGGACACGTTCGGGTTCGGCGTGCGCGTGGTCCACTCCGGCGTGTGGGGGTTCTCGAGCAGCCCGCTCGTCACCCCGGACGAGATCCGCCGCGTCGTGCGGCAGGCCGCCGACATCGCCCGGGCCAGCGCGATGGCCAACCGGTTCGACGTGAAGCTGGCGCCCGTGCCCGCCTACGACGAGTACTACGAGACGCCGCACGAGCGCGACCCGTTCGAGGTGCCCCTCGAGGAGAAGTTGGCGCTGCTCACCGACGCCACCGCGGAAATCCAGAAGAATCCGCAGGTGCTGTTTGCGACGGCCCAGGTGAGCTTCTCGCACGACTGGAAGTTCCTCGTCACGTCGGAGGGCTCGTTCATCGAGCAGAGTCTCTACTACTGCTCGTGCGGGTGCTCGGCCACGGCCCGCTCGAAGGGGCAGGTGAAGACGCGGGTCTACACGCCCGGGGCGTCGAGCGCCGGCTACGAGTTCCTCGTGAAAGCCGACCTGAAAGGGAATGCCGAACGCGTGGCGGCCGAAGCCGTCGAGCACAGCCTGGCGGCGCCGGTGCAGCCCGGGCTCAAGGATCTCGTCCTCAAGCCGTCGCACCTGACGCTGACGATCCACGAGATCATCGCGCATCCCACCGAGCTCGATCGCATCGTCGGCTACGAGGCCAACTATGCGGGCACCAGCTTCGTGAAGCTCGCCGACCTGCGAACGCTGAAGTACGGCAGCCCCCTACTGAACGTCCATGCGGACCGCACCCACGTGGGCGCGTGCGGCACGGTGGGCTTCGACGATGACGGCGTGAAGTCGCAGCGGTGGCCGATCATCCAGGAAGGGATCCTCGTCGGCCTGCAGACCAACCGCGAAACGGCGCACTACGTCGGCGAGAGCGAGAGCCGCGGCTGCACGTTCGCCAATCACTGGCGCAACTACCCGTTCCTGCGGATGCCGAACATCCAACTCGAGGCCGGCAAGCCCGGTTCGCCGACGCTCGACCAGATGATCGCCGACGTCAAGGACGGCGTGCTCGTGGACGGCGCCGGCAGCTTCAGCATCGACCAGCAGCGCTACAACGGCCAGTTCGGGGGCAACGCGTTCTGGGAGATCAGGAACGGCAAGGTGACGCGCATGGTGACCGACTTCACCTACAACGCGATCACGACCGACTTCTGGGCCAACCTCGATGCCGTGGGGCCGCCGGAGAGCTGGGAGCACCACGGCATGGACGGCGACGCCAAGGGGCAGCCCGTGCAGTCCAACTACCCGTCGCACGGTTCTGCGCCCTGCCTGGTGCGCAAGGTGATGGTCGGCGCGGCCTTCTCGTAGCCGCGCCTACAAGCCTGCGGCCTGCAGCCTACCTGCAGGCCATGGCTCGCAGGCCGTGGGCCGCCGTGAGGTCTTTCGAGGGCCGACGGCCGAACGCCGCCGGCCGGTTCGCTTCAGAGGATGAGATGAGCTATTCACGCGAGGAAGTGAAAGCGATCACCGACAGGATCCTGAACATGGCCAGGGCCGACGGGGTCGAGGTCGATTTCCAGGGCGGTGAGCGCTCGGCGACGCGGTACGCCAACTCCAGCATCACGGCCAACCTGATCGAGCACGACCAGCAGGTGCAGATCACCGTGTACTACGGCCAGAAGAGCGCCAGCACGGTGACGCACCAGTTCGACGATGCGTCGCTGAAGACGGCGATCGAGGAGGCGCAGGCGCTCGCGCGGCGCAAGCCCGACAACCCCGAGACCATGCCGCTGGTCAAGCCTCCGCAGGACTACGCGCAGGTGGACGCGGTGATGGACAGAACCGTGAACTTCGGTCCTGCCGAGCGGGCGGCGATGGTCGCGCGGAGCCTCGACATCTGCGAGAAGAAGGGGGTCGTCGGCGCCGGCTACATCCCCAAGCTGCACTGGACGCAGGCCACCGCCAACAGCGAGGGCCTGTTCTCGTACTTCCGGTACGCCGAGGCGAGCTTCATCCTCACGTGCCGCACGCCCGATGGCACCGGATCGGGGTGGGCGGGCCAGACCGGCCTCAAGGACGTGAACCTCATCGACCCGACGTCGGTCACCGAACGCGCGGCCGACAAGGCGCTGAAGTCGCAGAAGCCGAAGGCGATCGAACCGGGCGACTACACGGTGATCCTCGAGCCCCGCCCTGCGGCCCGCTTCCTCTCGCTGCTCGTCGGGGCCCTGGATGCCCGTGCCGCCGAGGAGGGCCGGAGCTTCATGAGCGGCAAGGAGCGCGGGCAGACGAAGGTTGGCGAGAAGCTGTTCGGCGACAACGTCACCATTCGCAGCGTCGTCAATCACCCGCTGCTGCGGCAGACACCGATCGGCGAGGACGGGCTCGCGGCGCGCGACGTGACCTGGGTGGAGAAGGGCGTCGTCAGGAACCTGTACGACAACCGCTTCTGGGCGCACAAGACCGGCAGGCAGCCGACGGCCACGCCTCCGGGACTGAGCCTGGTGATGGATGGCGGCACGACCTCGGTCGACGAGATGATCAGGACGACCAGGCGCGGGCTGCTCGTGTCGTTCTTCTGGTACATGCGGCCGGTGGAGGCGATGAACATCCTCTACACCGGCATGACGCGCGACGGCTTGTTCCTCATCGAGAACGGCGCGATCACCGCACCGGTCCAGAACTTCCGCTGGAACGAGACGCCGGCCGTGGGCTTCAACAACATCAGCGCCCTCGGGCCACCCGAACCGATGCACACCGGCGAAGCGTACGACCAGCCGGGCACCGCCATGGTGCCGGCGATGCGCATCGAGGACTTCACGATGACGTCGGTCTCGCCCGCGGTGTGAGGAGCGCCATGAGTACGAATCGTCGGGACTTCATCAGGACCCTCGGCGCCACGACGGCTGCACTCGCCTCGAGCGACGTCGTGGCCTCGCTCATCGCGCAGTCGCCCAGGGGGCGTGTACTCGAGTCGAAGTTCAAGGGCCTCGCCGATATCGCCCTGCACGAGGCGCGGCGCCTCGGCGCGACCTATTGCGACGTCCGCTTCTCGCGCAACGTGAACGACTCGGTCGCCGTGCGCGACCGCGTGGTCGGGGGCGGCGGGTTCGGTGGTTTCGGCTTCGGGGGCGGCGGTCGCAACGAGAGCGCCGGTTTCGGCGTCCGCGTGCTGCACAGCGGCGTCTGGGGATTCGCGAGCAGCCCGATGGTTACCGAGGACACGGTGCGCGCGATCGCGCGGCAGGCAGTCGACGTGGCGCGGGCCAGCTCCGTCGCCAAGCGCTTCGACGTGCGGCTCGCGCCGACACCCGCGTACCAGACGTACTGGGCGACGCCGATCGAGGTCGACCCGTTCAGCGTGTCGCTCGACACGAAGATCGAGTTCCTGCTCGGCATCAACGAGCAGCTGCTGAAGACCAGGGGGATTCTCCGGACGCAGTCGTCGATTGCCCAGGACTACGAGTGGAAGTACTTCGCGTCGAGCGAAGGGTCCTACATCGAGCAGGAGGCGTGGCGCGTGGCGCCCAGTTTCACCGCGACCGCGCGTGCCGACGGCAGGGTGAAATCGCGCACCTACACCGTGCAGGCCCGCACCGGCGGGTATGAGGTGGTGACGGGGGGCGGCATGCGGGAGAACGCCGACCGTATCGCCGCCGAGGCGGTCGAGCATGCGATGGCTCCGCCGGTCAGTGCCGGGCTCAAGGACATCGTGATGACGCCGTCGCACTCGATGTTGACGGTTCACGAGATCGTCGGGCACCCGACTGAACTCGATCGCATTCTCGGCTACGAGGCCAACTACGCGGGCACGAGCTTCATCACGCTGGCCGACGTCGGGAAGCTGAAGTACGGCAGCCCGATCTTCAACGTCACGGCCGATCGCACGATGCCCGGAGGCCTGTGCACGATGGGGTACGACGATGACGGCGTCAAGACGCAGTCGTGGTCGATCGTGCGCGAGGGCATCCTCGTGGGATTGCAGACCAACCGCGAGACGGCGCACTTCGTGATCGAGAAGGAGAGTCGCGGCTGCACGTTCGCCACATCGTGGCGCAACTTCCCGTTCCTGCGGATGCCCAACGTCCATGTGGAGCCCGGCGACGAGAAGGCGCCGAGCGCCGAGGAACTGGTCGCCGACACGAAGGATGGCATCCTCATCGACGGGCGAGGCAGCTATTCGATCGACCAGCAACGCTACAACGGGCAGTTCGGCGGCGATGCGTTCTGGGAAATCAAGAACGGCAGGAAGGTCCGCATGGTGTCGGATGTGACGTACAACGCGATCACGACCGACTTCTTCGGGAACCTCGACGCCATCTCCAACAAGGAATCGTGGGAGATGCACGGCACCACCGGCGATGCCAAGGGCCAGCCGGTGCAGATCAACCACATCTCGCACGGGGCGCCATGGATGCGCGTGCGGAAGATCATGATTGGCGCTGCGTACCTGTAGACGTCCGGTCCGATCGCATGCGTAGGCGTCGGGCCACGCCCCCCCCACGAACCCCCCCCCAGGGCCGGCGGCTTAGGACGGTGGGTGAAT